>NZ_JBQCTZ010000027.1:0-30483 GCF_051963715.1 Neisseria sp. P0001.S005
GGACAAGACCCTGCAACGCGCACCTTCCAAGCAGTTCGCATCTTTATTAACCGCGAGCTCGAAGAGGTAGAGGCAGTCTTGCCGCAGGTTGCAGGCCGTCTGAAAGAGGGTGGACGTTTGGCCGTCATTGCGTTCCATTCGCTGGAAGACAGAATTGTGAAGCAGTTTATTAAAAAATATTCGCAACATGCGCCTTTGCCCCGTTGGGCAGTGGTTAAGGAAGCGGATTTGCCTCAGCCGCCTTTGAAGGCTGTGGGCAAAGCAATTAAACCGGGTTCGGCAGAGACTGAAGCCAATCCGCGTGCACGCAGTGCAGTTTTGCGTGTGGCGGAGCGAAGCAGTGGCGAAATTTCGGTTGTTGACTAGGGAAGCGTTTCGGCATTGTCGCAAGGGATGTTTCTGTTGACAGGCCGTCTGAAAGTTTGAAATGGGTAAGTTGAATATTTTATTACTGGTTTTGGTGACGGTTTCGGCCTTTGCCGTAGTGTTTAAGCAAAATCAGTCGCGCTTGCACTTTATCGAGTTGGATAAGGCGCAAAAGCGGGAAATTCAGTTGGAACAGGATTACGCGCGCTTGAAGCTGGAGCAGGCAAGATTGGCCAACCACAAACTGATTAAAGTGGCGGCCGAAAAGCAACATCTGCTTCCGCCGGGTGCGCATAATACGGCTATGCTGGAACGCAAAAAATAAGAATACAGAGCCTTGCATTGGTGCAAGATTTACGGGATTTGATGGCTCACTGAGCAGCTAAGTCATGAGAAGTTCAACATGTTAATTAAGAACGAATATAAACCTCAAATGCTGTCTGGAACAACAAAAACGAAAAAGCCGCTGACAAGTAACGGGCGAATCGGTTTGGTGCTGGGCGCTGTTGCGCTGGCATTTACCGGTCTGTTGGTGCGCGGGGTTTATCTGCAAACCAGTCAGCATGAATTTTTGAAAAATCAGGGCGACCAACGTTTTGTGCGTACGCTTCCGCTGCCGGCATCACGCGGTATGATTACCGACCGCAATGGTGCCACATTGGCTTTGAGTGCGCCTACCGAATCATTGTATGCCATGCCTTCCGGTATGGAGGAAATGCCGACTGACGAGCAGTTGGAAAAATTGTCGGCCATTGCCGATGTGCCTGTTGAAGTTTTGAAAAATAAATTGTCTAAAAAAGACAAAGGCTTTATCTACCTGAAACGTCAACTCAGCTACGAGAAAGCAGAAGAAATCAAAGCATTGGGCATTAAAGGCATCGCATTCCAAAAAGAATTGAAACGCCATTACCCGATGGGCAATCTGTTTGCGCACGTTATCGGTTTTACCAATATCGACGGCAAAGGTCAGGAGGGCTTGGAGCTTTCCCGTGAAGACAGCCTGCGCGGTGAAGATGGTGCGAAAGTTGTATTGCGTGACAACAAAGGCGATATCGTAGACAGCCTCGACTCTCCACGCAACAGCGTGCCTAAAAACGGCCAAGACATGATTTTGTCTTTGGATCAGCGTATTCAGACGCTGGCTTATGACGAGTTGAACAAGGCTGTGGCTTATCACAAAGCCAAAGCGGGTACCGTTGTGGTATTGGATGCGCAAACCGGCGAGATTTTGGCTTTGGTCAACAGCCCGGCTTACGATCCGAATCAGCCCGGCCAAGCCAATAGCGAACAGCGCCGCAACCGCGCTGTAACCGATATGATCGAACCCGGTTCTGCTATGAAGCCGTTTACCATTGCCAAAGCATTGGATTCAGGCAAAGTGGATGCAACCGATACTTTCAATACCCTGCCTTACAAAATTGGCCCGGCCACCGTACAAGACACCCACGTTTATCCTACTTTGGATGTACGCGGCATCATGCAAAAATCTTCCAACGTCGGTACCAGTAAACTTTCTGCCATGTTTACTCCTAAAGAAATGTACGATTTCTATCATGATTTGGGTGTGGGCGTGCGCATGCATTCAGGCTTCCCGGGTGAAACGGCAGGTTTGTTGAGAAGCTGGCGCAGATGGCAAAAAATCGAACAGGCAACCATGTCTTTCGGTTATGGCCTGCAATTAAGCCTGTTGCAATTGGCGCGTGCCTATACTGTCTTGACCCATGACGGCGAGTTGTTGCCGGTCAGCTTTGAAAAACAGGCGGTTGCGCCTAAAGGCAAGCGTGTCATCAAAGCCTCTACTGCGAAAAAAGTGCGCGAGTTGATGGTTTCCGTTACTGAAGCCGGCGGTACCGGTACTGCCGGTGCTGTGGATGGTTTTGACGTAGGTGCGAAAACCGGTACGGCGCGTAAACTGGTCAATGGCCGCTATGTAGACAACAAACACGTTGGTACGTTTATCGGCTTTGCTCCGGCTAAAAATCCACGCGTGATTGTGGCCGTTACCATTGACGAACCGACTGCCAACGGCTATTACGGCGGCGTGGTTGCCGGTCCCGTATTCAAAGAAGTCATGAGCGGAAGCTTGAATATCTTGGGCGTTTCCCCGACCAAGCCTTTAAGTAATACTGCTACTGTCAAAGTACCGTCATAATCCAAACAATCAAAGAGATATTGTTTATGTTCAGCAAGCTAACCCCCTTGGCTGAAACCAACTTTCCGCCTCTGCTGTGTGAAAACGCAGCAGGGCGTTTGTTGCATTCAGACAGCCGACAAATTAAACAGGGTGACATTTTCGTTGCCTGTCAGGGCGAATATACAGACGGCCGCAGCTATATTCCTGCCGCCATCGCCAACGGTGCCACCTTTGTTTTTTGGGATGATGACGGCAAATTTACATGGAATCCCGAATGGAACGTTCCCAATCAAGGCATTAAAGATCTGAAACATCGTGCCGGTATGTTGGCAGCACAGGTTTACGGCAATGTTTCAGACGGCCTTAAAGTTTGGGGCGTAACCGGGACCAATGGCAAAACCTCTATCACACAATGGCTGGCGCAAGCTGCCGATCTTCTGGGCGAAAAAACCACCATTATCGGCACAGTCGGCAACGGTTTTTGGGGTGCATTGGAAGAGACTACGCATACCACACCAGCTCCCGTTGATGTCCAAACCCTGCTCTACCGCTTCCGTCAGCAAGGCGCAACAGCCGCTGCGATGGAAGTCTCCAGTCACGGCCTTGACCAATCGCGTGTTAACGGCGTGCCATTCCTCAGCGCAATCTTCACCAATCTCACCCGCGACCACCTCGACTACCACGGCACGATGGAAGCCTACGGTGCCATCAAATCGCGCCTGTTCTACTGGCATGGTCTGCAACACGCCATCATCAATGTCGATGACGAATACGGTGCAGAACTGGTAGGCCGTCTGAAAAAAGATTGTCCAGATTTAGCCGTTTACGGCTATGGTTTCAGTGAACACACCGATATCCGCATTACTGATTTCACCGCTTCTTCAGACGGCATGGAAGCCGTATTCCAAACACCATGGGGCGAAGGAAAATGCCGCACCCGTCTGCTCGGACGGTTCAACGCGCAAAACCTCGCCGCCTGCGTTGCCTTGCTGTGTGCCAACGGTTATCCACTCAATAACGTTTTGGAAGTACTGGCAAAAATCCGTCCTGCTTCAGGCCGCATGGATTGCATTATGAACAGCGGCAAACCTTTGGTCGTTGTCGATTATGCCCACACGCCGGATGCACTGGAAAAAGCACTCTCCACTTTGCAGGAAATCAAACCTCAGGGCGCGGCCTTATGGTGTGTCTTCGGCTGCGGCGGCAACCGAGACCGCGGCAAACGCCCATTGATGGGCGCGGCAGCCGTTCAGGGTGCCGATAAAGTGGTGGTTACCAGCGATAACCCACGCTTGGAAAATCCGCAAGACATTATCAGTGATATTTTGCCTGCCGTGCCTAATCCTGAGCGTGTGGAAGTTGATCGCGCCGTCGCCATCCGTTATGCGGTTGAGCAAGCCGCTGCGAACGACATCATTCTGATTGCCGGTAAAGGGCATGAAAACTATCAGGATGTACAAGGCGTGAAACACCATTTCTCCGATTTTGAAATCGCAGAAAAAGCATTGGCAGAGCGCGGTTAAGCTATATCGCAAATGTTCAGACGGCCCGAAACCTTAAGGCCGTCTGAAAAGATTTAAGCATATACAACAAAAGCAATACGACACACGCATTACGGCACGTCAGCCATTAAACCCATCACAGTTGTTTGTTTCAGCGGACTTTTTAACAAGGCCGTCTGAACAACAAGGAGACCGATTTGATGCTGAAAATGTCGATAAAAACCTTATTAATCAGTGCAGCCGTAGTTTTATTCGCAGGCTGTACCACCAAACAACTTCCGCGTCCTACTGTCGAAATCGAGCAGTTGAGGGCGCAACAGCCTCCGGTCGAGCAAAGCCTGCCCAATCCAGTTAAAGGCAAACGTTTTGACGACACTTGGGGCGCAGCGCGCAGTCAGGGGCGCAGGCATGAAGGTGTGGATATTTTTGCTAAGAAAAACACGCCGATACGCAGTACCACGCCCGGCATCGTCACCAAAATTGGGCGCAACCGATTGGGCGGTAAAGTTATTGGTATTCAAGGGCCGGGTGCGTGGCATTACTATGCCCACCTGAATAAATTTGCCCGTATCCGCCTGTATGAGCGAGTAAAAGAAGGGCAGGTCATCGGCTATGTCGGTAAAACCGGCAACGCCAGAACCACACCGGCCCACCTGCATTACGGCGTGTATCTGCCGAACGGCGCGGTGAATCCGTATCCGCTGATTAATCAGAATAGATAGGCCGTCTGAACAAGATTTGAGAGTATGAACGCAAAGAAATTGGTTAAGGCAACGAATATCATCGGTATGGTAGCAGTCGTGCTGCTGGTGTATTGGGTATTTGTTCTGATTTTATCCAATGTTTTCGGGCTTAAGGTATTCCGCGAATACATTACGGAAATTTTCCTGATGAGTATTTTGGGGATTTTTGCCGTGATGGCGGGTGCCTTGATATTGAACATCATGCTGAATTTGACCCGTATCGCCGAGCGAGGACAAGAGGAAGAAAGCAAAGGTGGCCGGAAAATCTTATTTTTGTTGTTGGCAGTATTTCCCGTTTTAGCCACCTTGTTATTTGGCGGAAATTATCTGACTGTTCAGAAAAAACGTCAGATCTTGACTCAATCGCTAGAGCGTATCGTCAAGGATAATCCATCGCAAATCAACGCGTTGGCAGATTATCGTTTTGACTTGGCATACATCAAAAAAGCGGCGTTAATCCTTGAGCTGATGTCGAAGGAAGATTCTGCCTTTAAAGCCGCTACGGTGATTGTGCCGGATACGATAGGTAATAAACAGGTTTATTTGGCTTTCTCAGCCGATTCCCATTTAAGTGGGATTGATGAGCAGGCGCCCAATGCTCAGGGAGTAGGCGATGATAATGGTTTTGTCGTTACTCGGAATGGCAATAAAGAAACGATCAGCAAAACGCAATATCTTTATGCTCCGCATTTGAGCGAGCGTGAATACTTGCAGAGGGTATTTGCCGGACAAACAAATGAAATACGTTATGAGGCAAAAGACGGCAATTACAGCCTTTGTCACTCCTACCGCCAAAACGGTAAAACCATTGTATTGTGTTTTTCCGATTACCAGCAGTACGGGAAAATCGGTAGTTGAGTGTGGGAAAATCGGTTTCAATAGTACAGGAATACGTCAAGTGAATGATTTACAAGAAATATTGCTGAATAAGTATGTAGAGATTTTAAACAAACCGGAACATCAGAACTTATTGCGTGCAATTAGCAATAAAGACAATAAATTATCCAATATCCATTTGGGCTTTGTCCCTGAGCATTATGAAAGCGCAGAACATAAAATTCTGATTGTCGGTCGAGAAACACGAAGTTGGTACGATAGCAAGAAATTTGATGAATATCATGCCGAAAATGTAAGGCAACTGATGTCGTTAAGCAAAGATTTTATTTGGCGGAATTTGACTGGGGATTTAAAAAGAAACACAAAAGGAGCAACATTTTTCAATTTCGTCCGTAACGTTGCCAAGCGAAGTGGGAATGAAGGCATCTTGTGGGCTAATATTTTTGCGGTGGACTATAAAACTAAACATCCTAAGCATTCGGATTGGTTCGAAGATATAAAAACACTTTCCTGTAAATTACTGCGTACCCAAATTGAAATTTTAAAGCCACAGATTATTCTTTTCGTAAGCGGAGACGGCGGCGTAGCGGCGCGGAGGGAGTGCTTTCCTGATTTGTCCGGCTCGGATCAAGGCATAAACGGCTTGAATAAGGGAAAACTGGAAAAATTTTCTTTTGAAGGTAATAAGGAAATAATATGTTACCGAGCACCTCATCCCAGTACCAGAAATCGAGAAGGAAGGCGCGCTTTAAAGGTGCTCGTCGAAGAGTTGCTGCCTTCTGCCAAAGTGTAAAATGCCTTTGCAACAAAATGCCTGTTTGAAAAAAACAAACGAAAGAAACCATGAAACCACTAGACCTAAATTTCATCTGCCAAACTCTCGGCCTTCTGATGCCGTCTGAAAATCAACCCGTTTCGCGCATCGTAACCGACAGCCGTGATATTCAGGAAGGCGACGTATTTTTCGCGCTTGCCGGTGAGCGCTTTGATGCGCATGACTTTGTTGAAGATGTGTTGGCAGCAGGAGCAACGGCAGTTGTGGTTTCGCGCGAAGATTGTGCGGCTTTGAAAGGCGCGTTGAAGGTTGACGATACGCTTGCGGCTTTGCAAAAACTGGCGAAGGCGTGGCGTGAAAATGTGAATCCGTTTGTCTTTGGTATTACCGGCTCTTCCGGCAAAACGACGGTGAAAGAGATGTTGGCCGGCGTATTGCGTCATCGATTCGGTGATGAAGCTGTGTTGGCAACTGCCGGCAATTTCAACAACCATATCGGCTTGCCGCTGACGTTGTTGAAACTGAACGAAAAACACCGCTATGCCGTCATTGAAATGGGTATGAACCATTTTGGCGAATTATCTTTGCTGACCCGAATTACTAGTCCGAATGTTGCTCTGGTCAATAACGCCTTGCGCGCACATGTCGGTTGCGGTTTTGATGGCATCGGCGATATTGCCAAAGCCAAAAGTGAAATCTACGAAGGCTTGCTTTCAGACGGCATTGCACTGATTCCGTGCGAAGATGCCAACATCGCTACATTTGAAGCTGCTACTGCACAATTGAACGCTCAGACTTTCGGCGTTGCCAGTGGCGATATCCATGCGGAAAATATTGAGTTGAAACCGTTGTCTTGCGAATTTGATTTGGTGCGTGGTAATGAACGTGTTGCCGTGGTATTGCCAGTCCCCGGCCGTCACAATGTGCATAATGCCGTAGCGGCGGCGGCTCTGGCTTTGGCGGCAGGTTTGAGCCTTGCAGAAGTTTCAGACGGCCTGAAAAATTTCAGTAATATCAAAGGCCGTCTGAATATCAAGCAAGGCATTAAAGGCGCGACTTTGATTGACGATACTTATAATGCCAACCCCGACAGCATGAAAGCCGCCATTGATGTACTTGCCGCTATGCCTGCGCCGCGTATTTTTGTGATGGGCGACATGGGCGAATTGGGTGAGGATGAGGCCGTAGCCATGCACGCCGAAGTTGGCGCGTATGCACGGGATAAAGGCATCGAGGCCGCGTATTTTGTCGGCGACAACAGCGTTGAAGCGGCAGAAACATTTGGTGCGGAAGGTTTGTGGTTTGCAGACAAAGATCCGCTGATTCAAGTGTTGAGCCACGATTTGCCTGAACGCGCTACTGTATTGGTCAAAGGCTCACGCTTTATGAAGATGGAAGAAGTGGTTGAGGCACTGACGGATAAAGAGGTTGTCTGAAAATGGGGCAGAAAAGAAAACGACCTATACTGTTGCAGTTTATCGTTTTAATGCTAATAGTAGCAGCAGTTTTATGGCCTGCAGTAGTGTGGCTTTACATCGAAAATGTAGGATTTGAGACAATAAGCGAAGCATACGAGGGCACAAGAGGACGTTGGGGTTGGTTTGAATTTTGGTTAGGAAATTTTCATTTGCTTGTGCAAGTGATATTGATGCTGGTTAGTGCTGTTGGACTATGGAGAGGTAAGGATTGGGCGCGTAGGTTATGGCTGTATGGTTGTATACTGTATATTGTCTACAATATGGTCGGTTATTTGGTTTCCCCTAGGATTGGGTTTCCATTGTTGGATGTCATTATTCGCGCTGCAATTTGTTATAGCCTGTTTTGCTTACATCCCAAAGATTATTTTCAGACTCAAGAGAATAAAACTTGAGAAGGCCATCTGAAATATGAAAAAGATTTTTCTATTGGCTGGTTTGCTGATTGCTGCGTTTTATGTCGGAATGAAAGTACAGGCATTTATTTATGAAAATACCTGCTTGGATTTGGGCGGCGGAAAGAATCCTGGAAACTATCCGATTTGCGTGGTAGAGAAATAATCTTACTCAACAAGGCAGTCAACCCTTTCAGACGGCATACCGATTTATTTTTAATTGGGCAATAAGCCCGCTGTAACAACAAAAACAAAAAAGGAAGCCCCATGTTTTTATGGCTCGCACATTTCAGTAACTGGTTAACCGGTCTGAATATTTTTCAATACACCACATTCCGTGCCGTGATGGCCGCGCTGACTGCGCTGGTATTTTCATTATTGTTGGGTCCGTGGACCATCCGCAAGCTGACTGCGCTTAAAGTCGGCCAAGCCGTCCGTACCGACGGCCCTCAAACCCACCTGATCAAAAACGGTACGCCAACCATGGGCGGCTCGCTGATTTTGACCGCCATTACCGTGTCCACAATCTTGTGGGGCAACTGGGCAAATCCTTATATCTGGATTCTCTTAGGAGTTTTGCTTGCTACCGGTGCACTCGGTTTTTACGATGACTGGCGCAAAGTGGTTTATAAAGACCCTAACGGCGTGTCTGCCAAATTCAAAATGGTGTGGCAGTCCAGCGTTGCCATTATTGCTGGTTTGGCATTGTTCTACCTTGCGACAAATTCCGCCAACAATATCCTGATTGTTCCCTTCTTCAAACAAGTTGCCTTGCCGCTTGGTGTCGTCGGCTTCTTGGTATTGTCCTACCTGACCATCGTCGGCACATCCAATGCCGTTAACCTGACCGACGGTTTGGACGGCTTGGCCGCATTTCCCGTTGTACTTGTTGCAGCCGGTCTTGCCATCTTTGCTTATGCCAGCGGACACTCCCAATTTGCCCAATACTTGCAATTACCTTACGTTGCCGGCGCAAACGAAGTGGTGATTTTCTGTACCGCCATGTGTGGCGCGTGTCTCGGCTTTTTGTGGTTTAACGCCTATCCGGCACAAGTCTTTATGGGCGACGTCGGCGCGCTCGCGCTTGGTGCGGCGCTCGGTACCGTTGCCGTCATCATCCGCCAAGAATTTGTCCTCGTCATCATGGGCGGCCTGTTTGTTGTTGAAGCCATTTCCGTTATGTTGCAAGTTGGTTGGTACAAACGCACTAAAAAACGCATTTTCCTGATGGCGCCGATTCATCACCATTACGAACAAAAAGGCTGGAAAGAAACCCAAGTCGTTGTCCGTTTCTGGATTATTACCATCGTCTTGGTATTGATTGGTTTAAGTACCCTCAAAATCCGCTAAATCTCCAAAGGCCGTCTGAAACTTTCAGACGGCCATTATGTAAGGTAAGCATGCTTGCCTGAATCCTACGTCTCAAAATAAATCTCGCAATAATCCACACAGAAAGTCCCCAAGCATGTACCAATCTTTTGGCGGCGCAACCGGCATCCGCACCCTGACCGACCGTTTCTACGACTTGATGGAACTTGAGCCGAAATACCAAGCCTTGCGCCAAATGCACGGCGAAGACATGACCCTGATACGCGAAAAGCTCTACGAATTTTTCAGCGGCTGGCTTGGCGGACCGCAACTCTTTGTCGAAAAATACGGCCATCCCCAACTGCGCGCCCGCCATATGCCTTTTGCCGTCAACGTACAAGTCCGCAATGAATGGATCGCCTGCTTTGCCCAAGCCATGAGCGAACTGGGCATCGACAAAGCACTTGCCGAACCTGTTTTAATCCAAGTTTTTGCCATGGCAGATTGGTGCCGTAACCAAAACGAAGACGGAATCGAACCGCCTATGCCGCCGATGGCGGTCGATCCCGTAATTCGCATTCCCGAACTGAAAAACGTTTTAAAGCAATATGGTGTAGACAGTTATTTTGAAGGTTGAGGTCGTCTGAAAAGTGATTGTGATGTAGGCTGAAATATAACCATTCTTTCCTTATCAGTCCTAAAACGGAAAAGTCGTTCTTTATCAAAGGCTGTGAAAATGAATGTGTAGTTATCGTGGTCTAAGATTAGTAGGTAAAATGCTGAATTGAATAGAGAGGAAATTTCTAAAGTTCCAGTTACGTATATTTTTAAAATTATGGAAAAGATATAAGCAAGGATAGTTATGTTGAGATTTCTACTTGGAATTTGTGTTTGTATAACATTATCAGCTTGCCAAACAGAAACTTTGGTAAAAGATGTGAACATTTCGAAAAAACAGAAGTTACATAATATGAATACTTATTTTGCTGAAAATGCAAAAAAATTAGATGAAATAGTACAGATTCCTAGTGAAGGTGTTAAATCCATCGATGTATATGCCCTTTATGGATTTGTTGAGTCATTTTCGCCAATTTCTACTGCTGAGCAAATTAAACAAAGAGTAGGGGATGGTTTAGGTTATAAAGACTCATTTGGTACAAAATCTGTCCATTATCGTTTAGATCCAAAAGACTTTTCTCATTTTTTCTCTGGCTTTAATAGAATTAAAAGTACATTAAATCCCTATGATCAATTTGATTCAGTATATTTGATATTGATTGAAATTAAGTATAACACCCATTCTGTCCAAATACTTACTCGAGAGGCAGCAGCAGGAGAAGATTTTTTATTCAGTAAAATTATTAAAAATGATGAGAGATTTTTGATTTTATTGGATTCAAAAGGATTAAAAGAGTTATTTAATACGGTCGGTCCAAATCAAAATATCCTGAAATGATTAATTTAGGTTGAAGCTATTTATGACAAGCAGTGTGGATTTTAATAAGAAAGATTTTGTTGCCAATATCGTCCAAGAATTTGTAGTCGGTAAAATAGCAAATTGAATATTTGAAAGGGAGAATAAATCGGTACATGTTTACGTTAATTCAAAGTGCAGGGATAAAAGTAAACAATAGATTAATCATTATGACTAAGCGGGAAGTTTTGACTCAAATCTTTAAAATGTCGGATTCTGAATCCGGCCTACGGCTAAAACAGGAGGTAATATGGATGTTGTAGGAATAATGCTGATGTGGTTAGTTGGAATAGTCTTTTTTCCTATTATTGTGTACATCGTATGGAAAATTTATAAATATATCCGCACTCTTTCTATAAAAGTGCAGCGTGGCATAGCTATTTTAACCATTATTACTCCGTTAATTTTATATATAGGTATGACGCATATCACGAATAAAGGATATTGTATTCGGGATAGAAAGTATTTTTCCGAATATTCAAAAGAAAAAATGATCAATGATGCAATAATTTTGTTGATAAATAAGAATTCAGATATTTCTTTGGAAAGATATATAAAACCTCAAGATTTTTCTAAAAATCCTGAGATTTTTGATATTGCTAATTTCAAATCATTTAATGATGATTGCTGTCATGTATACACAGGTGATATTGATGACGGTAGTGGGTCGGTTAAGTATGTCTATAAACTTATTGGGAAATTTTATGGATATGTAAAGTTGGATTATTGGCAAATAAGGCCAAATTTTAAAATGGATGAAGAACAAAAGCGTGTTTATCAAAAAATTGAAAAAACAAGAAGCTATTATGGAGTGAGCCGTTGTGGGGAAGTTTTTGAAATTCCTGGTTATCTATATTTTTAAAAGTTAGAAAGGATTAAAAATGGCTAAATTACCAACAATGGAAGAAATGACAAGCCTTTATTTATACGGACAGACTATTCCGCCTAAGAATAAAGATCATCAAAGTTTAGTTTCTCGTCAGCCTACATTGCCATATCCCGTGTCAGCGCAAGATTTTATGGATGGTCCAGGACGTTTTGCAAGAGCGTCGGATTTTGAATATGTAAATAAATTTTTTAATGAGAACTATCAGAAACCTGCTTACAGATTAAAACCCGGAGAATACAGTAAGGCTGAAGTTATGAAGCATTTCGGCTTGGACAGAGGGTGGGTATCTCTGACACTTGCTATGTATGATGATGGCAAAGATGATTTGATCGAGAGAGCATATATCTGGAATACCAGTGCTTTTATGTTGGACGATAAAGCACGGTTTGTGGTTGCACCCGATGGCAGTAGATATATTAAGGATTTTGCCATTCGACCGTACAAAAATGAAAATTTTGATTTTAAAGGTGGATGGACTTCAGAAATAGTCAATTCTAAACTTCAACGAGAAATTGATCCTGCTGGTATCGGCAGGACTGTAGAAATTACTTTTACCGGCAATGTAAAAACACGTACTTTGATGGAAAAAGATTACCGTATTGAACAGAGCAAATCTACAAATTGGAGTTTGGTTAATGGTATAAAAGTAGGGCTTGGGGCATATGGAATCAGAGAGAGTATCATAGACCGACTAGAGAAAGATGGGGTGCTGTATCGTCATGATGAGCAGAAAATGCAGAAACGGTCTGATCATCAAAAACATTCTTTCGACTACAACAATACCAACTGGAACAATTTGAACGGCAGTGATTTATACGCTGCAGTTTTGTCTGCGGACAGCAGTCAGTTGGATGCGTTGGGTAAAAATCTGGCGCAGTCGGAAGAAGGTCAGCGTATACTGAGGCAGGGAGAAAATCTGTTGGCTGAATATAAAGAACAGCAGGAATTGGAGCGGCAACAGGAGTTGGTACATTCAAGCCGTGCAATGGTCAGAACGCTTTAAATCCGTATATCGGGGAAGGTTTAAATGGACGATAAGAAATTTGATGAGGCTATAAAGGTGTTGGTAATGTTGCGGGCGGACGTTATCGAACAGGGGAAGAAAATTGGTGGCCGAATTAATGAGCAACAGCGTGCTTTGTCGGAGGAGTCTGACCGGTTCAGACGACAGGTTGGTAATATAGTTGACAATGCAGGGAAGACTATCCAACAAGAAACTGAGCAGTCGTTGGACTTAGCAAGTGAAGGGTATAAGAAGGCAGTTGATGAATTAAATCGTGAAGTGGTAAAACTCAATAAAATTATCAAAAGCTGGTATATCGGCATAGGCGTAGTATTAGCTATTGCTGTCATTATATTGTTTGTGGTGGTGCGATATACGGTTGTTGATTTGGCTGATAGGCGTGCGGAATTGGAGAGTTATGAACATGCCATTGAAACTGCCAAAGCATTTGCTGAGTCGGATGCCTACATATGTGAAGGGCGCATTTGTATCAATACAGGTAAAAATGTCGGTAACGGCTATCGTCAGGCAAAACCGAGAAAGAAATAAAACGTCGTCTGAAAAACTAGGATAAAACAGAAACAATAATTTGAAAGAAATGGATTTTAGAATGAATAAATTATTAAAAAAAATGATGGTAGCCCTGCTGTCTTTAGGCTTAGCACAGGTTGTTTGGGCTGATAATGTGCCGGATTTTAAGGAAACGCTTCAAGTTGCGGAGCAAGGAAATGCTAAAGCCCAATTTAGTTTGGGTAAGATGTATTACGAAGGGCAAGGAGTTCGTCAAGATTATGCAGAGGCGGCACGATGGTATTTCAAGGCAGCAGAACAAGGGTATCCTGCAGCTCAAAATAATTTGGGTACGATGTATGCCAAAGGGCAAGGAGTCCGTCAAGACCCTGTACAGGCAGAGCAGTGGTATCGGAAGGCGGCAGAACAAGGGTATGCCCAAGCCCAATATAATTTGGGTGTGATGTACGACAATGGGCGAGGAGTTCGTCAGGACCATACACAGGCAGTGCAGTGGTTTGGCAAGGCGGCAGAACAAGGGATTGCAGAAGCCCAATTTAGTTTGGGTAAGATGTATTACGAAGGGCAAGGAGTTCGTCAAGATTATGCAGAGGCGGCACGATGGTATTTCAAGGCAGCAGAACAAGGGTATCCTGTAGCTCAAAATAATTTGGGTGCGATGTATGCCAAAGGGCAAGGAGTCCGTCAAGACCCTGTACAGGCAGAGCAGTGGTATCGCAAGGCCGCAGAACAAGGGTATGCCCAAGCCCAATATAATTTGGGTGTGATGTACGACAATGGGCGAGGAGTTCGTCAGGACTATACACAGGCAGTGCAGTGGTTTGGCAAGGCGGCAGAACAAGGGATTGCTCAAGCCCAATTTAATTTGGGTGTGATGTATGCCAACGGGCAAGGAGTCCGTCAAGACGATACACAGGCAGAGCAGTGGTATCGCAAGGCGGCAGAACAAGGGTTTGCAGAAGCTCAATACAATTTGGGTGTGATGTATGCCAAAGGAGAAGGTGTTCGTCAGAACTATAAGATTGCCAACGAGTGGTTTGGTAAGGCTTGTAATAACGGACTACAACAAGGTTGTGATGTTTATCGTGTATTTAATCAGGCAGGATATTGAATCCTTATTCAAAGGCTGTCTGAAAAAGTTTAGGATAAAACCAAGATGACTTTTCAAAATAAAAAAATCCTCGTCGCCGGACTTGGCGGTACGGGTATTTCCATGATTGCCTATCTGCGCAAAAACGGTGCGGAGGTTGCCGCGTATGATGCGGAGCTGAAAGCTGAGCGCGTGTTGCAAATCGGTAAGATGTTTGACGGGCTGGTGTTTTACACGGGCCGTCTGAAAGATGCGCTGGACAATGGTTTCGATATTCTGGCGCTCAGCCCCGGCATCAGCGAGCGTCAGCCGGATATCGAGGCGTTCAAGCAAAACGGCGGGCGCGTGTTGGGCGACATCGAATTGCTGGCGGACATTGTGAACCGCCGCGGCGACAAGGTGATTGCGATTACCGGCAGCAACGGCAAAACCACGGTAACGAGCTTGGTCGGCTATCTCTGCATCAAGTGCGGGCTAGATACCGTTATCGCGGGCAATATCGGTACGCCGGTTTTGGAGGCGGAATTGCAGCGCGAAGGCAAAAAGGCGGACGTGTGGGTGTTGGAGCTTTCCAGCTTCCAATTGGAAAACACTGAAAGCCTACGCCCGACTGCGGCGACGGTGCTGAACATTTCTGAAGACCATCTCGACCGCTACGACGACCTGCTCGACTATGCGCATACCAAGGATAAGATTTTCCGTGGCGATGGCGTGCAGGTTTTGAGTTCAGACGACGTGTTCTGCCGCGCGATGAAACGCGCCGGGCGCGAGGTGAAATGGTTTTCGTTGGAACACGAAGCCGATTTTTGGTTGGAACGCGAGACAGGCCGTCTGAAACAAGGCAATGAAGATTTGATTGCCACGCAAGACATCCCGCTGCAAGGTTTGCACAACGCCGCCAACGTTATGGCTGCCGTGGCTTTATGTGAGGCTATCGGTTTGCCGCGAAATGAATTGCTCGAACACGTTAAGACCTTCCAAGGCCTGCCGCACCGCGTGGAAAAAATTGGCGAGAAAAACGGCGTGGTGTTCATCGACGACAGCAAAGGCACGAACGTCGGCGCGACCGCTGCCGCGATTGCCGGTTTGCAAAATCCGCTCTTCGTGATTTTGGGCGGTATGGGCAAAGGGCAGGACTTTACACCCCTGCGCGACGCGCTTGCCGGCAAGGCAAAAGGTGTGTTCTTGATTGGTGTCGATGCGCCGCAAATCCGCCGCGATTTGGACGGCTGCGGTCTGAATATGACCGACTGCGCCACTTTGGAAGAAGCGGTTCAGACGGCATACGCCCAAGCCGAAACTGGCGATATTGTGTTGCTCAGCCCCGCCTGCGCGAGCTTCGATATGTTCAAAGGCTATGCGCACCGTTCGGAAGTGTTTATCGAGGCGTTCAAAGCTTTGTAAGGCCGTCTGAAAGATGAAAGTCGGGTTGAAAATCGGCTTGGCGGCAGTCGTGCTTTCAGCTGTCGCCACTTCAGTATTTTGGTTTGCCGCACCAATTCGTTCTACGACAACCGTTACTATGCCAAGTGAAGCGCCGTTACCTGAAGATGCAGTTATCGACAGATTGGTCGTGCATAAAAGCAAGCGCACCATGTCGGCGTACTCGCAAGGCAGGTTACTGAAAACTTATCCTATTTCGTTGGGCAAGCAGCCGGTCGGGCATAAACAGTTTGAAGGCGACGGCAAAACGCCCGAAGGAAAATACCGCATCAATGAGCGTAATCCCAATAGCGGCTACCATAAAAACCTCGGCGTTTCCTATCCCAATGAAGCCGACAAAGCCTACGCGGTGGCACAAGGCAAAAGCCCGGGCGGGCTGATTAAAATCCACGGCATGAAAAACGGCTGGGGTTTTATCGGTAAAAAACACCTGAAAAAAGACTGGACCGACGGCTGCATCGCGGTCACGGACGAAGAAGTCGACGAACTCTACCGCAGCGTGAAACACAATGCGGAAATTGAGATTCTGCCGTGAACATCGTGCCAACATTGCCTCAAAGGTCGTCTGAAAACGTCAAGGCGGTTTCAGACGACCTTTTTGCTGCAACGGCAAACTTGTTCTTTTCCTTTAACCCGTGTTACTGTTTCTTAAAGTTTGCCTATGCGGGCAAACGGCGAGGCGGCGGGCAGCCATGCCTGACCGAAAAAACGTGTGTTCATCAATCCGAAAGGAAAACCCATGAATTTTCAAGACTACATCCGTTACGATGCCGTCGGTTTGGCAGAGCTGATCCGCAAAAAAGAAGTGTCCGCCGATGAGGTGTTGCAGGCTGCTTTAAGCCGCTTGGACGAAGTCAATCCCAAGCTCAATCTGTTGGCACACGATTTGCGCGAACGCGCGGCGGCGTGGCAGGGGTCGTCTGAAAATGCCGATACGCCGCTGGCGGGCGTGCCGTTTTTGCTCAAAGACCTGCTGGCGGATTGGGAAGGCGCGCCGACATGGTCGGGTTCGCGCATGATGCAGCATTACATTGCCAAGCAAAACAGCGATTTGACTCAAGCCTATCTCGATGCGGGACTGCGCGTGTTCGGCAAAACCACCACGCCCGAATGGGGCGCGTATGCCGTTACCGAAACCGAAATCTACGGCATCACGCGCAATCCGTGGCATTTGGATTACACCGCGGGCGGCAGCAGCGGAGGTGCTGCGGCGGCAGTGGCTTCGGGCGTCGTACCCGCAGCGCATGGCAGCGATGGCGGCGGCTCCATCCGCTTACCCGCGCACAACTGCGGCGTGTTCGGGCTGAAACCCACGCGCGGTCGCAGCAGTTACGCGCCGAACGCATCGGAGGCATGGCAAGGCTTGGTATGCGACCATGTGTTGACCCGCAGCGTGCGTGACAGCGCGGTTTTGCTGGACATCGCCGCCCAAACCCAAGCCCGCGCCCTGTATGCTTGCCCGCCGCCGCCCGAAAACGGTTTTGCAGGCAGCCTGAAACAAGAAACAGGTCGTCTGAAAATCGCTTTTTGGAAACAGGCATGGTTTGGCGGCGGCAACGACGAAGGCACGGAAGCCGCGTTCGCCCATAGTTTGAAACTGATACAAGACGCGGGACACGAATTGGAAGAAGCCACGCCCGATTTTGCGCCGCCTGAACAGCTCAACCGAGCCGCCCGCATCATCGTCATGGGCGAAACGGCAAAACTGTTCTACCAATATCAATACGAAACCGGACAAAAACTGCCGCACCGCCTGCTTGAGCCGACAACGTGGGCAATGATTGTGCAGGGTCGGCAAATCAGTGCGGGCGAAATGGCATGGGCGCGCGACGTGATGCTGGCGCAGGAACGTGCCGCCAAAGCATTTTTCACACGCTACGACGTGTTAATGACGCCCGTCTGCCCGCGCACCACGCCGAAAATCGGCGAGATGATGCCGCCGCCCGCCGCACAAAAAGCCATGCGCCTGCTGTTTGGCACGCTGCGCTTGGGTTTTCTGTTGAAAAACAACCCGTTTTTAGAAAAAGAAGCCGCCGCCGCGCTGCAATACGTCGGTTATACGTCGCCGCTGAACATGAGCGGCAACCCCGCCATGAGCGTGTCGCTTTACCGGCATAACGAGCTGCCCGTCGGTACTCAGTTTGCCGCCGCTCACGGACGCGAAGACACGCTGCTCCGCCTTGCAGCGCAGTTGGAACAGATACAGCCGTGGGTGGAAATACCGCAGTTGGCTTAGGGTTTGTATTGGATAAAAAGTAGCCTATTTTTCTGAAGAAAAAATTTATACAAGGCCGTCTGAGAACATAAAAGCGTTTTCAGACGGCCTTTTGCCGGTATCAAAGGGTAGGGGAGGGCGCAAAGAACGTCGGAATCCGGCATCTTTAAAGATTCTGAATTGTTGGTTTGGAAATAAACCTTTAAAATAACGTTAATTCATTTTTTCAGACGGCCTCTTGCCCATTAGCAGGCCGTCTGAATATTTTATTCAAGCCGTTACGGATGTTTTCATGATTAGTCTTTCCAAAATGCTTGACCGGCCGATTGCGCGCGATGGTCGGAAGTTTGATGTTTCTCTCTTGTGGATGGTCGTCTTAATGACGGTCTTCAGCCTGATTATGATTTATTCGGCTTCTATTGCGTATGCGGCATCGGAAGGGGGTAGCCAGTTTTCTTTTGTGTTTAAGCAGGCAATGTTTATCCTGTTTACAGTGGCTATATGCTTGCCGCTTTTCCTGCTGAAGATGAGTTTCTGGCGGCGGATTATTCCGTTTTATTTTGCTGTTTCAGGTTTGCTGTTGTTGCTGGTTTTGTTTGTCGGCCGTGAGATTAATGGCGCGACGCGCTGGATTCATATCGGGCCGCTCAACTTGCAACCGACTGAATTTTTCAAATTGGCGACGGTCTTGTACTTGTCCAGCCTGTTTACGCGCCGTGAAGAAATGTTGCGCGATTTGGATTCTTTGGGTTGGTCGTCTTTGTTTACCGGTATTGGCGATTTGGTGTGCAGCCCCTTTAAAAGTGAAGCTTGGGTAAGGGTAAAGGAACGCTTCCGTAAGTTTAAGACCTTGATTCTGCCGATTATGTTGGTGGCGGTCGGTTTGGTTTTGATTATGGGTCAGCCGGACTTTGGCTCGTTTGTCGTGATTGTTGTGATTACCATGGGTATGCTGTTTTTGGCAGGCTTCCCGTGGAAGTATTTTGCTGTATTGGTGGCGACCGTTGTGAGCGGTATGGGCTTGCTGATTTTGGCCGCGCCTTACCGTATGGCGCGTGTGGCGGCGTTTTTGGACCCTTGGAGCGATCCTTTGGGTAAAGGCTATCAGCTGACCCATTCCTTGATGGCGATTGCGCGCGGCGGCTGGTTTGGCGAGGGCTTGGGTGCGAGTTTGGAAAAACGTTTCTACCTGCCTGAAGCGCATACGGACTTTATTTTTGCCGTCATCGGCGAGGAATTCGGCTTTTTCGGGATGCTGGTTTTGGTGTTCTGCTACGGCTGGCTGGTGTGGCGCGCGTTTTCCATCGGCAAGCAGGCGCGTGATTCGGGCTTGATGTTCAGCGCGTACATTGCCAACGGTATCGGTATTTGGATTGGTATTCAGAGTTTCTTCAATATCGGTGTAAACATCGGTATCCTACCCACTAAGGGCCTGACTTTGCCGTTTATGTCTTACGGCGGTTCGGCTGTCTTTATCATGCTGGTGTGCATTACTTTGTTATTGCGCATTGATTATGAAAACCGCCAAAAAATGCGCGGTTATTCGGTGGAGTAAAACCATGAGCGGTAAAACTTTTATGCTGATGGCCGGCGGTACGGGCGGCCATATTTTCCCTGCATTGGCGGTTGCCGAGTCGCTGCAAAAGCGCGGCCATCATGTGATTTGGCTGGGCAGTCAGGATTCGATGGAAGAGCGTATCGTGCCGCAATACGGCATACGCTTGGAAACGCTGGCCATTAAAGGCATACGCGGCAACGGAATCAAGCGCAAGCTGATGTTGCCATTTACGCTGTATAAAACCGTCCGTGCGGCGCAGCAGATTATTAAGAAACACCGTGTCGAGTGCGTTATCGGTTTTGGCGGTTTTGTTACTTTCCCCGGTGGCTTGGCGGCAAAAATTTCCGGTGTGCCGATTGTGATTCATGAGCAAAACGCCGTAGCCGGTTTGTCCAACCGCCAACTGTCGCGTTGGGCAAAACGTGTCCTGTACGCTTTCCCCAAAGCATTTCAACATGAAGGCGGATTGGTGGGTAACCCTGTCCGTGCCGATATTGCGGCATTGCCTGTTCCCGAAGAACGCTTTGAAAACCGTCAAGGCCGTCTGAAAGTTTTGGTGGTGGGTGGCAGTTTGGGTGCGGATGTGTTGAACAAAACCGTTCCGCAAGCTTTGGCATTATTGCCTGAGGCGGCCTGTCCGCAAATGTATCATCAGTCCGGCCGCAATAAATTGGGTAACCTGCAGGCGGATTATGATGCATTGGGTGTACAAGCCGAGTGCGTCGAATTTATTACCGATATGGTATCCGCCTACCGCGATGCCGATTTGGTAATTTGCCGTGCCGGCGCGCTGACGATTGCCGAGCTGACGGCTGCCGGTTTGGGTGCATTGCTGGTGCCGTATCCGCACGCGGTGGACGACCATCAAACAGCTAATGCGCGCTTTATGGTGCAAGCCGAAGCTGGTTTGCTGCTTCCGCAAACTCAACTGACGGCAGAAAAACTGGCCGAAATCCTCGGCGGATTAAACCGTGAAAAATGCCTGAAATGGGCGAAAAATGCCCGTACCTTGGCGTTGCCGCACAGTGCAGACGATGTGGCGGAAATTGCCATATCTTGTGCCGAATAAGCAGGCAAGACTTTGTTCAAGGCCGTCTGAAAAGTTAATTAACGGCGTTTCAGACGGCCTTTATTGCTTTTGTTAAAATTCCTTTACAATAAAAGCATAGCGCAGAAGCGGATAGCCCTTTAAAATAACGCCTTTACGCACTAAAAACCAACCGGAACGCAACGTTATGATGAAAAATCGAGTGACCAACATCCATTTTGTCGGAATCGGCGGCGTCGGCATGAGCGGTATTGCCGAAGTTTTACACAATTTGGGCTTTAAAGTTTCCGGTTCGGATCAGGCGCGTAATGCCGTTACTGAGCATTTGAGCGCTCTCGGCATCCAAGTTTACCCAGGGCATACTGCCGAACACGTCAATGGTGCCGACGTGGTTGTTACCTCTACTGCCGTTAAAAAAGACAATCCTGAAGTCGTTGCCGCGTTGGAACAGCAGATTCCCGTGATTCCGCGCGCGTTGATGTTGGCGGAACTGATGCGCTTCCGCGATGGTATCGCCATTGCCGGTACGCACGGTAAAACCACAACCACCAGCCTGACCGCTTCTATTCTCGGCGCGGCAGGTCTTGACCCGACTTTCGTTATCGGTGGCAAACTCAACGCCGCAGGGACCAACGCCCGTTTGGGTAAAGGCGAATACATTGTTGCCGAAGCCGACGAATCCGATGCTTCTTTTCTGTATCTGACGCCGATTATGTCCGTCGTGACCAATATCGATGAAGACCATATGGACACTTACGGCCACAGCGTTGAGAAGTTGCATCAGGCGTTTGTGGATTTCATCCACCGTATGCCGTTTTACGGTAAGGCATTCTTGTGTATCGACAGCGAACACGTCCGCGCGATTTTGCCCAAAGTGAGCAAACCTTACGCCACTTACGGCTTGGATGATACTGCCGATATCTACGCAACCGATATTGAAAACATCGGCGCGCAAATGAAATTTACCGTTCATGTTCAAATGAAAGGACATGAGCAAGAGCCGTTTGAGGTTGTTTTGAATATGCCCGGCCGCCACAACGTCCTCAATGCGTTGGCGGCTATCGGCGTTGCGCTGGAAGTTGGTGCATCGGTTGAGGCCATTCAAAAAGGCTTGCTCGGCTTTGAAGGTGTCGGCCGCCGCTTCCAAAAATATGGCGACATTAAATTACCAAACGGCGGAACCGCTTTGCTGGTGGACGATTATGGCCACCATCCTGTCGAAATGGCGGCAACCCTTTCCGCTGCACGCGGCGCATACCCTGAAAAACGTTTGGTCTTGGCTTTCCAACCACACCGCTATACCCGTACACGCGATTTGTTTGAAGACTTTACCAAAGTCCTCAATACCGTTGATGCGTTGGTGTTGACCGAAGTTTATGCCGCAGGCGAAGAGCCGATTGCCGCGGCCGACTCCCGCGCTTTGGCGCGCGCCATCCGCGTATTGGGCAAACTTGAGCCGATTTACTGCGAAAACGTTGCCGATCTGCCGCAAATGCTGCTGAATGTTTTGCAGGACGGCGATGTTGTGTTGAATATGGGTGCCGGCAGCATCAACCGCGTTCCGTCTGCATTGGTGGAATTGTCGAAACAATCATAATAAACAGGCATATTGGCCTTTGAGGACAGATAGGTCGTCTGAACAATATTCAGACGGCCTGTATCAGTATTTAAGAAAGTGGAAATTATGCAGAATTTTGGCAAAGTGGCCGTGTTGATGGGTGGCTTCTCCAGCGAGAGCGAAGTTTCGCTGGATAGCGGCGCCGCTATTTTGGCTGCCTTGAAAAGCAAAGGTGTCGATGCCCATGCGTTCGACCCCAAAGAAACCCCGTTGTCTGAATTGAAAACACAAGGTTTTCAGACGGCCTTCAATATTCTGCACGGCACTTTCGGCGAAGATGGCGCGATTCAAGGCGCGTTGGAACTGATGGGTATTCCTTACACCGGCAGCGGTGTAGCCGCTTCTGCGCTGGGTATGGACAAATACCGCTGCAAACTGATTTGGCAGGCTGTGGGCTTGCCTGTTCCTGAGTTTGCCGTATTGCATGACGACAGCGACTTTGATGCCGTTGAAGAAAAATTGGGCCTGCCGATGTTTGTGAAACCTGCCTCAGAAGGCAGCAGCGTTGGCGTGGTAAAAGTCAAAGAAAAAGGCCGTCTGAAAAGCGTTTACGAAGAATTAAAACACTTGCAGGGCGAAATCATTGCCGAACGCTTTATCGGCGGCGGCGAGTATTCTTGCCCGGTATTGAACGGTAAAGGCCTGCCGAGCATTCATATTATTCCAGCTACTGAGTTTTACGACTACGAGGCTAAATACAACCGCGACGATACGGTTTATCAATGCCCGTCGGAAGATTTGAGTGAGGATGAGGAAAACCTGATGCGCGAACTGGCCGTGCGTGGCGCGCAGGCGATTGGTGCGGATGGCTGTTCGCGCGTGGACTTCCTGAAAGATATGGACGGTAAGCTGTATCTTTTGGAAATCAATACCTTGCCCGGTATGACCAGCCACAGTTTGGTACCAAAATCTGCAGCCCATACCGGCGTGGATTTTGCTGATTTGTGTATTGAGATTTTGAAGACCGCTCATGTGGGATGATGCAGGCGCACTGGGTCGGCTGACCCGCAGGCTATTATTGCTGATGACTTTTCTGCTGATAGGTTCGGGCATAGCTTGGCTTTACAATTCCAAATATTTCCCTGTGAAACAGATTGCCATTCAGGGTAAGCTGAAATATGCTTCCGGCAAAGAATTGCAAACTGTTGCACGAGAACATATCAGGGGTAATATGTTCCGCGCCGATATTGATTCGGCGCAGGCCGCTTTTCAGGAATTGCCTTGGATTGACTCGGCAATGGTGCGCCGCCGTTTTCCGGAAACCGTGGAAATTATCCTGACCGAGCGCGTGCCGGTTGCACACTGGCGCGCTGGCGGCTTGGTGGACAGTAAGGGCAATGTGTTTGCCGCAAGCCTGAAACAAGACCTGCCTATATTTGAAGGGCAGCAGGGGACAGGCAAAGACATGGTCAAACATTATGCGGACTTTTCCGGTATTTTGAGTCCGTTGAAACTGACCATCAAAGAATTGATCTACACGCCGCGTTCGGCATGGCTGCTTGTATTGAACAACGGCATTACCGTGCGCTTGGGGCGTGAAAATGAAATCAAACGTTTGCAGCAGTTTGCCCAGATTTGGCCATCGTTGCTGCGCAAAAAACAAAGTCGTATCGAGTATGTCGATATGCGTTATAAGGATGGTTTTTCAGTCCGTTACAGGCCGTCTGAAAACCCTTCCGACAGTGAATAGCCGATTAGACGTGAAGCAATCTTGTTTCAAAAATAATCAAACCGTCAGTCAGACAACATAGCGAACGAGCAATTATGGAACAACAACAAAATAAATATATCAGTGCCTTAGACATTGGTACGTCCAAGGTCATCGCCTTAATCGGTGAGATTCGGGAAGATAATGAAATCCACATTGTCGGCTTGGGCCAAAGTCCTTCACGCGGCCTGCGTGCAGGTATGGTGACCAATATTGACGCTACCGCGCAAGCCATTCGTCAGGCGGTAGAAGATGCCGAGCTGATGGCAGATACCAAAATTTCCCACGTTGTCACCGGTATTGCCGGTAACCATATCCGCAGCCTGAATTCACAAGGCGTAGTCAAAATTAAAGATGGCGAAGTATCGCAAGCCGACATCGATCGTGCCATCGAAACTGCCAAAGCCATCAATATTCCGCCTGATCACAACATCTTACATACCGTGGTTCAAGAGTACATCATCGACAACCAACCCGGTGTGAAGGAGCCTATCGGCATGAGCGGCGTGCGTTTGGACACCCGTGTACACATCATTACCGGTGCGAACACTGCTTTGCAAAATATCCAAAAATGTATCCAACGTTGCGGCCTGCAAATGGATCAAATCATGCTTCAGCCTTTGGCAAGTGGTCATGCCGTTTTGACTGAAGACGAAAAAGATTTGGGCGTGTGCGTCATCGATATCGGCGGCGGTACGACCGACATCGCGGTTTATACCAATGGCGCCATCCGCCATACTGCGGTTATTCCCGTTGCCGGCGATTTGATTACTAAAGACTTGGCACAAGCCCTGCGTACGCCGCACAGTGCAGCCGAGTACATCAAAATCCATTACGGTGCCGCCATTCCGACTATGGACGGCTTGGATGAAATGATTGAAGTTCCTAGCGTTGGCGACCGTCAATCACGTCAAATTTCACGCCGCGTATTGGCTGAAATCATCGGCCCGCGTGTAGAAGAGATTTTGGAATTGACACTGAACGAATTGCGCCGTTCCGGCTTCCCTGAAGAAGTGCTGACTTCCGGTATCGTTTTGACCGGCGGTGCTTCTATGTTGACCGGTATTGTTGAGTTGGCCGAAGAAGTCTTTAATTTGCCGGCACGTATCGGTGTTCCACAAGAAATGGGCGGCGTATCCGAACGTATCCGCAATCCACGCTATTCAACAGCAATTGGCCTGCTTCAGACGGCCTATGCCGCAGAAGAGGGTGAACAAACCAGCCGAACCGGTGCGATTGCCCTGAATGATTCAGGCAAAAAAATGGGTCTGTGGGAAAAAATCCAAAGATTCTTCAGAGACAATTTCTGATAAAAGCGTTCAGGGCAGGCGGTGTAAAATCCGTTTGTCCTGAATATTTAAGTGGAATTAAACAGTTTTAAATAATTGCTAAGTGAATAATTTAAAACTTGTATATTTTCTGTTAAAAATTGTAGTAAAAATATAACGCCGACAGCCGAATGGTAAGAAGATTTTTGCCAGTATCAGGATACTTCTTATATAATACGGATAATGAGTTATTTTGGAACCGTCCTTATAAAGCGGGGCGCGGAGGATTATTGAATGGAATTTGTTTACGACGTAGCAGAATCAGCAACGAGCCCTGCTGTTATTAAAGTTATCGGTTTGGGTGGCGGCGGCTGTAATGCCATCAACAACATGGTTGCCAACACTATTCATGGTGTTGAGTTCATCAGTGCCAATACCGATGCGCAATCATTGGCTAAAAATAATGCGGCTAAACGCATTCAATTAGGTACAAACTTGACTCGCGGTTTGGGTGCCGGTGCAAATCCTGAAATCGGTCGCGCCGCTGCTCAAGAAGATCGCGAAGCCATCGAAGATGCCATCCGTGGTGCAAACATGCTGTTCATCACTACCGGTATGGGTGGTGGTACTGGTACCGGCTCTGCTCCTGTTGTGGCTGAAATCGCTAAAGAAATGGGTATTCTGACCGTTGCAGTTGTGACCCGTCCGTTTGCTTATGAAGGTAAACGCGTACATATCGCTCAAGCAGGTTTGGATCAGCTCAAAGAGCGTGTCGATTCCCTGATTATTATCCCGAACGATAAATTGATGACTGCCTTGGGCGAAGACGTGACC
Organism: Neisseria sp. P0001.S005; assembly: GCF_051963715.1. Lineage (NCBI taxonomy): Bacteria > Pseudomonadati > Pseudomonadota > Betaproteobacteria > Neisseriales > Neisseriaceae > Neisseria > Neisseria sp. P0001.S005. Next base: position 26,215 of record NZ_JBQCTZ010000027.1, read on the forward strand.
ATGCGTGAAGCTTTCCGTGCGGCAGACAATGTACTGCGTGACGCGGTTGCCGGTATTTCCGAAGTGGTGACTTGCCCTAGCGACATGATCAACTTGGACTTCGCCGACGTGAAAACCGTGATGAGCAATCGCGGCATCGCCATGATGGGTTCAGGTTTCGCGCAAGGTATCGACCGTGCCCGTTTGGCTACCGATCAAGCTATCTCCAGCCCGCTCTTGGATAACGTTACTTTGGATGGCGCACGCGGTGTATTGGTAAACATTACCACTGCTCCTGGCTGCCTGAAAATGTCTGAGTTCAACGAGATTATGCGTATCGTCAACCAAAATGCACACCCTGAAGTGGAATGCAAATTTGGTGCTGCCGAAGATGAGAGCATGAGTGAAGACGCTATCCGTATTACCATCATTGCTACTGGCTTGAAAGAAAACGGTACTGACAACCAACTGCGCGCTGCTGCCCGTACCCAACAATTGGTACGCGGTGCGGAAGAAGCGCCTCAAGCTCAAAGCCAAAGCAGTGCTGAAAGCCTGGTTCGTACCAACCGCAATATCCGTTCTATGAATCTGACTGCGGCTGATTTCAGCAACCAGTCTGTACTGGATGACTTTGAAATTCCTGCTATCTTGCGCCGTCAGCAACATACTTCTGATAAATAATCAGGATCATGTATGAAAAGACCTGCCTTAAAGGCAGGTCTTTTTTATTAGTAAAATATACTTAAGGCCGTCTGAAAATTTTCAGACGGCCTTAAGTTCAAATAAAGCAAATAACAAGCTTACCCTTTATTTAGAATTTGTTTGTTTTCGCCCTCGCGGCGCAATTCTTTAGGCAAGACAAATACAATGCTTTCTTCTGCGCCTTCTCCTTCGCGTATGGTCTCGTGTCCCCAGTCTTGAATGGTTTGCAAGACTTCTCGAACCAAGACTTCGGGCGCAGATGCCCCGGCAGTGACACCGACCTTGGTTTTGTTTTCAAACCATTCTTTTTTCAGATAGGTAGCATTATCGACCATATAGGCATCAACTCCGCGCAATGCGGCTACTTCACGCAAGCGGTTGCTGTTGGAAGAATTGGGCGAGCCGACAACAATCACGAGATCGCATTCTTCGGCCAATTCTTTAACGGCAGTTTGACGGTTGGTTGTGGCGTAGCAGATGTCTTCTTTGTGCGGATTGCGGATATTGGGGAAGCGTTGGTTTAAGGCCGCAATAATATCTTTGGTTTCATCCACCGATAAAGTGGTTTGGCTGACATAAGCAAGCTTATCAGGATTTTTGACGTTCAGTCCGGCTACATCTTCCACCGTCTCAACCAGAAACATTTTACCCGGAGGCAATTGTCCCATTGTGCCTTCCACTTCGACATGACCTTTGTGGCCGATCATAATGATTTCGTAATCTTGCTCATCGAGGCGGGCTACTTCTTTATGGACTTTGGTGACCAGAGGGCAGGTGGCATCAAAAACGCGGAAACCACGTTGTGCCGCTTCTTCCTGTACGGCTTTGGATACGCCGTGAGCAGAGTAAATCAGTGTGGCACCCTTTGGGACATCCGCCAAGTCATCGACAAAGACGGCACCTTTTGCCCGCAGATTGTCCACGACGAATTTGTTGTGAACGACTTCATGGCGGACGTAAATGGGCGCGCCGAATTCTTCGAGTGCACGTTCAACAATGCTGATGGCACGGTCAACACCGGCACAGAAGCCGCGGGGATTGGCAAGGATAATGGTTTTTTGAGTCATGTGTATTCCGTTTTCAGACGGCCTTTGTGTCGTTTGAAGGTGTTTTTTTGTGCAGCAAACCATCTAATACCAAGCAAACTGCGCCAACGCAGATAAAGCTGTCGGCAATGTTAAATGCAGGGTAAAACCAGTTTTGCCAATAGAAAAGCAGAAAATCGACAACGTGGCCGTGAATTAGACGGTCAACCACATTGCCAATTGCGCCGCCGATAATCATGGCCGCCCCCAGTTTGCCCCAGCGGCCAAACTCATCACGCAAAATGGCACGGGCCAAATACAGGCTGATAACGACGGCCAGACCTAAAAAGAAGAATTTTTGCCAGCCGCCTTGGTCGGCTAAAAAGCTGAATGCCGCGCCTGGATTATAGGCAAGGGTCAGGTCAAAAAAGTCTGGAATGATATTGAGGCGTTCGCCTTCGGTAAAGTGTTTCAAGATTTCCCATTTGCTCAGTTGGTCAAGAATGATGGCAACGAGGGAAAGTAAGAAAAAGGGAATTTTTGCAGTAGAGGATGAACTCATGTTTTCAGGCGGTTTATGTAATAAAGGGCTTATTTTACCTGAAAGCAGGCTGGAAGTGTTTGCGATGGCATCGACGTTAAGGCCGTCTGAAAATAGAAACGCCGCCACTTGAATGTATCAAAGGGCGGCGTGGTAAGTATGTGCGGACTTATTGGTTTTTAAGTAACGGGAAGCCCAGTTTCTCGCGGCTTTCAACGAATTTTTGAGCAACGATACGGCTCAGTGCACGAATACGGCCGATGTAGGTTGCGCGTTCGGTAACAGAAATGGCACCGCGTGCATCTAAGAGGTTGAACGTATGACCGGCTTTGAGTACAAGCTCGTAAGCAGGCAGGGCAAGACTGGTGTCTTCAACTGCAAGCAGGCGTTTGGCTTGTTCTTCATAGTCGTTGAATTGGCGCAAGAGCCAAGCGGCATCGCTGTATTCGAAGTTGTAGGTGGATTGTTCGACTTCGTTTTGATGATAAACGTCGCCGTAAGTCACGATGTTGCCATCAAGGGTTTTTGCCCAAACGAGGTCGTACACGTTTTCCACGCCTTGCAGATACATGGCGAGACGCTCGATACCGTAGGTGATTTCACCAAGTACAGGAGAGCAGTCGATACCGCCGACTTGTTGGAAGTAGGTGAATTGGGTTACTTCCATGCCGTTGAGCCAAACTTCCCAACCCAAGCCCCAAGCGCCGAGAGTAGGGTTTTCCCAGTCGTCTTCGACAAAGCGGATGTCGTGTACTTTAGGGTCGATACCCAATTCGCGCAGGGAGTCGAGGTAGAGGTCTTGAATATTGGCTGGTGCAGGTTTGAGTGCAACTTGGAATTGATAGTAGTGTTGCAGGCGGTTGGGGTTGTCGCCATAGCGGCCGTCTTTGGGGCGGCGGCTGGGTTGAACGTAAGCGGCAAACCAAGGCTCTGGGCCTAATGCGCGCAGGCAGGTGGCTGGATGCGAAGTACCGGCACCGACTTCCATATCGAAAGGTTGGATAACGGTGCAGCCTTTGTCTGCCCAGTAGTTTTGTAATTTGAAAATAATTTGTTGGAAGGTGAGCATGGTGGATGGAATAGGTTGGAATAAAGAGGGTATTTTACTGTTTTGAGCCTGTTTTGGATAGGCTGAAGGAAGCGGCACAGTTTATTTGCCGTCCAATAGGTCTGAAAAGGGGTCGTCTTCCGAAGAAACGGTGTATTTTTCTTGTGCCCATTCGCCTAAATCAATGAGTTTACACCGTTTACTGCAGAAAGGGCGGTAGGGGCTGTCGGTGTTCCAAACGACTTCTTTGTGGCAGGTTGGACATTTTACAACAGGAGCGGTCATGCAGTTTCTTTCAGTGATTGTGCAATGGATTGATAGTATTGATGCAAACGGGCAACCTTGATTTTTGCTTCTTCCATGCTATGGGTATTGTCCAATACATCGTCGGCATGAAGCAGTCTGTCAGATCGGGAAGCTTGGGTAGCCATGATTTGGCGCGTTTGTTCTTCTGAAAAACCATTGCGTTGGTGTACGCGTTCGATTTGGACGGACTCCGGAACATCTACAACCAAAATGCGGTCGGTCTCCGCTTTAAATGCCGGATTCTCAATCAAAAGCGGGACATCGATAATGCCGTAAGTGGAGGGGGCAAGTTGTTGTTTCTGCTGTTGGATTTTGTTTAAGATTAACGGCAGAAGCAGGTTTTCCAGTTGTTTTTTGGATTGAGGCCGTCTGAAAACTTCTTCTCGTAAAGCGATACGATTCAGACGGCCTTCACTGTCAAAAACCTCATCGCCGAAAAGTTGGCGGATGGCAGGAAGGGCTTCGCCGTTTTCAGTAGTCAGTGAGCGGCTGATGGCATCGGCATCGATAATGGGTACTCCAAGCTCGGCAAACATTTGGGCAATAGATGATTTGCCGCTGCCGATACCGCCGGTCAAGCCTATCCATAAAGTCATTATCGGAATCCTGATTGTACGAGCCACCATTGTACCAGTTGGGTAATAGGTGCATTGGCAACCAAAATAATC
>NZ_JBQCTZ010000028.1:0-30109 GCF_051963715.1 Neisseria sp. P0001.S005
TAGTTACTCTTCTTGTATTTTTAATATTGATTTTTGTTTTAGTATATACAGCACAAAGATTGGCTAATATTTCAGGTATTGGTGAAATTGTAGAGAAGTTTAGTCGTTGGATAATGGCTGTTATTTATATTGGTTTAGGATTATTTATTATTATTGAAAATAATACAATTCAAACAATAATATCAATAATATGAATGATACGGGCATTTGAGTATCTGACAAACCTTGCGGTTCGTTACCCTCTCCCTAACCCTCTCCCACGGGGCGAGGGGAACAGGTTGCTGAAAATCAGAGAGCGCAGGATTGAAAATCAGATGGCAGGTAAACCTGAAAATGCTCGGGCTCGACAGCCTAATCCCCTCTCCCCGTGGGAGAGGGCTAGGGAGAGGGTAAGCAAGCCGCAGGCTTGCCTCTTTGGCAAAAGATACGGCCCTGTCCGCCCAATAAATCCATATCCGAAAGCATCTTCATGCAGAATCAAGCCAAGTCATGAATAAATTTTTCACCCACCCCATGCGGCCGTTTTTTGTCGGCGCGGCGGTACTTGCCATACTCGGCGTGTTGGTGTTTCTCATCAGCCCCGGTGCCATCGTCTTGCACCGCCAAATCTTCTTAGAACTCATGCTGCCTGCGGCATACGGCGGTTTTCTGACTGCCGCCATGCTCGAATGGACGGGTTATAAAGGTCGTCTGAAACCTGTTGCTACTTTGATGGCGGCATTGTTGTTCGCCGCATCCGTCCTGTTGCCGTTTGCGACGCAAACCTCTTCGTTTTTCGTCGCCGCCTATTGGCTGGTGTTGCTGCTGTTCTGCGCCTGGCTGATTTGGCTCGACCGCAACACCGACAACTTTGCCCTGCTAATGTTACTTGCCGCGTTCACCGTTTTTCAGACGGCCTATGCCGTCAGCGGTGATTTGAACCTGTTGCGCGCGCAAGTGCATCTGAACATGGCGGCGGTCATGTTTGTATCCGTCCGCGTCAGCGTCCTTCTGGGCGCGGAAGCCCTTAAAGAATGTCGTCTGAAAGACCCCGTATTCATCCCCAACGTCGTCTATAAAAACATCGCCATCACCTTCCTGCTGCTGCACGCCGCCGCCGAGCTTTGGCTGCCCGCGCAAACCGCCGGTTTTACCGCGCTCGCCGTCGGCTTCATCCTGCTCGCCAAGCTGCGCGAACTGCACCATCATGAACTCCTGCGCAAACACTACGTCCGCACCTATTACCTGCTCCAGCTTTTTGCCGCCGCAGGCTATCTGTGGACAGGCGCGGCGAAACTGCAAAACCTGCCCACCTCCGCGCCCCTGCACCTGATTACCCTCGGCGGCATGATGGGCGGCGTGATGATGGTGTGGCTCACCGCCGGACTGTGGCACAGCGGCTTTACCAAACTCGACTACCCTAAACTCTGCCGCATCGCCGTTCCCATCCTCTTTTCCGCAGCCGTCTCGCGCGCTGTTTTAATGAACGTGAATCCGATATTATTCATCACCGTCCCCGCGATTCTGACCGCCGCCGTGTTCGTGCTTTATCTGTTGACGTTCGTACCGATCTTTCGGGCGAATGCGTTTACGGATGATCCGGAATAAAACAAAAGGCCGTCTGAAAGTTTCAGACGGCCTTTTGTTTTAAATAAACGCTTTATTTGTTGGCGTTCAAATAAAGATTAATCAGACGTGTAGTCGAGCTGTCGTGTTTTTGCACTTCGGTCTCGCCGGTCAATTCGGCAAGAATGGTTTTGGCCAGTTGTTTGCCGAGCTCTACGCCCCATTGGTCAAAGCTATTGATGCCCCAAATAATGCCTTGAACAAAAGTTTTGTGTTCGTACATGGCAATCAGGCTGCCCATATTGCGCGGGTTGATTTTGTCCATGAGGATGAGGTTGGTCGGACGGTTGCCGGAGAAGGTTTTGTGCGGAACCAGCTCTTCGATACGTGCTTCGTCCATGCCTTGTGCTTGAAGCTCGGCGCGTACTTCGTCAGGCGTTTTGCCGCGCATAAAGGCTTCGGCTTGGGCAAAGACGTTTGCCAACAGGATTTCGTGGTGGCCGCGCAGGTTGCTGCGTTTTTCAAGGGATGCAATCAGGTCAATCGGCGTGATGTGCGTACCTTGGTGCAGCAGTTGGAAGAAGGCGTGCTGGCCGTTAATACCGGTTTCGCCCCAAATAATCGGCGAAGTTTCGTAACCGACAGCTTTGCCGTCAAGGGTCACTTGTTTGCCGTTGCTCTCCATATCGAGCTGCTGGATGAATTTGGGCAGGCGGTGGAGATGTTGGTCGTAAGGTGCGATAACGTGGCTGCCGCCGCCGTAGTAGTTGATGTACCAAACGCCGATAAGGGCAAGGATAACCGGCAGGTTGCGCTCCAGCGGCGTGTTGATGAAGTGTTGGTCCATCAGGTGCGCGCCGTTGAGCATTTCGATGAAGTTTTCTTCTCCGAGATACAGCATAATCGGCAGGCCGATGGCCGACCACAGGCTGTATCGTCCGCCTACCCAGTCCCAGAATTCAAACATATTGGCGGTATCGATACCGAATTCGGCGACGGCTTTTTGGTTGGTCGATACGGCAACGAAGTGTTTGGCTACGGCGCTTTCATCGCCTGCATGATCCAAGAACCATTTACGCGCGGTCAGGGCGTTGGTCAGGGTTTCTTGGGTGGTAAAGGTTTTGGAAGCAATGATGAAGAGGGTGGTTTCAGGGTGGACTTTAGACAATACGTCGCTCAGTTGGGAGCCGTCCACGTTGGAGACGAAGTGCATATTCAGGCGAGGATGACCAAAAGGCTTGAGCGCGGTACACATCATCAGAGGGCCGAGGTCGGAGCCGCCGATACCGATGTTGACGACGTCGGTAATGACTTGATTGGTATAGCCCAACCAGCTGCCACTGCGGACTTCATGCGCGAACTCGCCCATGCGTTGCAGGATATGGTTGACCTTAGGCATCACATCCTCGCCATCCACGATGATGGGGGCATTGGTGCGGTTGCGCAGGGCAACGTGGAGTACGGCGCGGTTTTCTGTCGTATTGATTTTTTCGCCGCGGAACATTTGCTGCATCCGTTCCGGCACGCCTGCTTCACGCGCCAACTCGAACAAAAGCGACATGGTTTCGTCGTTGATACGGTTTTTAGAATAATCCAAAGTCAGGCCGCCAACCTGCATCCAGTAGCGCTCGGCACGTTCGGGATCTTGCTCGAACATTTCGCGCATATGTTGTTCTTTGGTTTCGTCAAAATGTATCCATAATTTTGACCAAGCTGGTAAATCGTGAAGGTGTTTCATCGGATGCTCTCCTGGATAGTGGACAGTTTTGTTGAGAAAACGGCCGTGAGGTCGTCTGAAACGGGAACGGGGTGGTTTCCGTTTTTTGAGGTTTCAGACGGCCTTGATGTAGGTTGGGGCCGTCTGAATATATCAGTGAAGAATCAATCTTTATCGTATTCGATGTGTTTGTTATATATGCTTTTTTTACTTTTTTGCAGTTGAATGCTGGCCGTGTCGCCCAAGCGTAAAGCCAAGCCGATGGCAAGAATGTCGATAACGGCCAGCTGCAGAAGACGGGACACCATAGGCGTATAAAGCTCGGCATTTTCCTGAGTGGCAATGCTCAATACGCAGTCGGCCATTTGTGCCAACGGCGAATCATTGCGGGTCAGCGCGATAACGGCTGCGCCGTTTTCTTTAGCGATACTGGCCGCGTCCAACAATTCGATAGATGAGCCGGTATTGGAAATCGCCACCAACACATCCTGCTCGGTCAATACGGAAGCCGCCATCAGCTGGGTATGCGTATCGACATAGGCAACAGTAGACATACCGAAGCGGAAGAATTTGTGCTGCGCATCTTGAGCAACGATGCCGGAATTGCCGACACCATAAAACTCAACGCGTCGTGCGTGCATCAGAATGGCAATCGCGTTTTCCAGCTCGGATTCTTTCAGGAAGCGGCGCTCGCCCAAAAGGGAGGCTGCGGCATTGCCCAAGACTTTTTCAACCACGCTGCTCATGTTGTCATCGGCGTTCAATTCTTCATGAACGTAAGGCATGCCTTCATGACCGATGCTGGCAGACAAAGCGAGTTTGAACTCAGGCAAGCCTTTGTAACCCAAACTGCGGCAGAAACGGATCACTGTCGGCTGACTGACGGATGCACGCTCGGCGATTTCCGCCACAGCGGCATGAACAAACCATTTCGGCTCGGCCAGCGCAGATTCGGCAACTTTGCGTTCTGCGCCGGAGAGATTGGACAATGATTCGCTGATTTTGCTTAACATATACTCTACCCTTTGATTCTTTGACGTTCAGGACAAGGTACATTTTCGTACCCTGCCCTGCACCGCCGTTTGTGTGTTTAAACGTTATTTAAATGATTGTCTAATGCGACCGCCGCGCCGACGATGCCCGGAAATTCGCTCAATACGACATACACGGGAATGGCGGCAAGATAAGCTTCAAAGCGGCCTTTGTTTTCAAAGCGGCTGCGGAATGGAGACGTTTTAAAGTAATCCAACACGCGCGGGATAATCCCGCCGCACAAATACACGCCGCCGCGCGCGCCCAAAGTCAAAGCTAAATTGGAAGCAACCGTACCCAGCATGGCGCAGAAAATATCCAAAGTCTGACGACAAATCGGTGATGTTCCGCTCAATGCCTTATCGGTGATTTCAGAGGGTTTCAGACGGCATTGTTTGATGTTGTCGCGTTTGGCCAATGCCTCGTAAATCAGGCTCAAACCTGCGCCGCTCAAAAAACGCTCGGCAGAAACATGACCGTATTTGTTTTTAGCGTATTGCCAAATCAACACTTCCATATCGTCAAACGGCGGGAAGCTGGCATGGCCGCCCTCGCCTGCCAACGCCACCCAGCCGGCAGCGCTGTGCACCAACCCGCTGACGCCCAAACCAGTACCCGGACCGATAACGGCTTTAGGCGCAAATTCGATTGGTTTTTGACCGCCGATTTGTATCAAGTCTTTCTTATCGGTTTGTGTTACCGCCAAAGCTTGGGCGGTAAAGTCGTTCAACAGAATCAACGTTTCAAAACCCAAAGCCTGACGGGTGGTTTCGATGGAGAATGCCCAGTGGTGGTTGGTCATCTGCACCCAGTCGCCCAAAATCGGATTGGCAATCGCAAAGGCGGCGTGCAAAACTTTCGGGCTGCCTGCGCGTTCCAAATAAATTTTGACGGCATCGACGATGGTGTCGTAATCCTTGCAAGGCAAGACTTCAGCTTTTTCAATGACCTGTGGTGCAGTTTCAAGTGCAAAACGGGCATTCGTACCGCCGATATCGGCGACCAAACGAGGATAAGCCTCAGTGTGCATAGTAGACATGGCAGTTAATTCCTTGGTGATTGAGAATCAGACTGGTCGGATATTCGGTGTCAGCCCTTGCAGCAGCCTTATCGAATACCGCTTTTTTCTCTGCGCCTTGAATAGCCAAAAATACATTCGGCGTTTTGGCAATCGCACCCAAAGTCATGCTCACACGCTCATGCGGTGCGGTAACCGGCGTAGTATGAATCAATGTTGGATCATTAGCTTCATTGATTGCGGCCTGTAATTGAGGCGCTTGAGGGAACAACGACGCCGTATGCCCGTCTCCGCCCATGCCCAACACCAGCACGTCAGGTTGCTTATAATATTTCAATGCGTAAGCAACGACAACTTCAGGTTGTAATTCAGTTTCAGACTTTCCGTCTTCAACAACAGGAATCCATGTGGCAACGGCCGCATTATTTTTGAGCAGATATTCGCGTACCAAGCCTGTATTGCTGTCGGCATGCGTGGTCGGAACAATACGCTCGTCCACCAAAGTAATGCCGACATTTTGCCAATCTAAATCTTTTTGCGACAAAGCCTCGAAAAACGCAATCGGCGAACGACCGCCGGAAACAGCCAAAACCGCATGGCCTTTCTCATTCAACGCGGTTTGTAATGCGGCGGCAACGGCATCGGCGAGAGCTTGCGCGGCAGTTGCAGCGTTTTCTTGTTCGTGCCAAACAAACATGTTTCGTCCTTTCATGGTTTCAGACGGCCTTTTGTTGGAAAACAAGGCCGTCTGAAAGAAATATTATTGCTCTTCGTGCCACTTGTTGCCGTCACGGGCCAACAACGCGCGCGCAGCTTCAGGACCCCAAGAATGGGCTTCGTAAGCATGTGGAGGCGTTGTATTGTTCGCCCAGTTTTCCAAAATCGGCATCACATATTCCCAAGCGGCTTCGAGTTCGTCACGACGGTTGAACAAAGCGAGTTTGCCGTTAATCACATCCAGCAGCAGACGCTCATAAGCCTCGGCGCGGCGGCCCTCTACGGCTGTGCCCAAGTCCACACCAATCGGCGTAACTTCGACTTTGTTGCCTGCACCCGGGGTTTTCACTTGAGTGTAAAGGCGGATGGATTCGGTCGGTTGTAGTTCAATAACCAAACGATTCGGCGCAGGTTGGCTGTTGTCAAAAATATGGTTTTGCAGCGGACGGAAGTTCAACACGATTTCCGCCACTTTGCCTGCCATGCGTTTGCCGGTACGCAGGTAGAAAGGTACGCCTTTCCAGCGTTCGTTTTCGATTTCGGCCTTGATGGCGACATAGGTTTCAGTGAAACTGTCTTTCGGTACATCGACTTCTTCCAGATAGCCGTTCATGCCGTTTGCTGCAACATATTGGCCGCGAATAACATTTTCGTTAACGGATTCGATAGTCAGCGGTTTCAGCGATTTGATGACTTTCACTTTTTCATCGCGTACGGCATCGGCATCCAAGCTCGCCGGTGCTTCCATCGCAGTCATACAAAGCATTTGCATCAAGTGGTTTTGCACCATATCGCGCAACGCGCCGGTAATGTCGTAAAACTCGCCGCGTTCTTCTACGCCTAACTGCTCGGCGATGGTCAGCTGTACGCTTTCAATATATTTGTTGTTCCACAAAGGCTCGAACATCACATTGGCAAAACGCAAGGCCAACAGGTTTTGCAGACTTTCTTTACCCAGATAATGGTCGATACGGTAGATTTGTTCTTCTTTGAAATAACGGGCTACATCTGTATTGATTTGTTGGGAAGAGGCCAAGTCCGTACCCAACGGTTTTTCCAAAACCACGCGCACGTTATCGGCATTCAAACCGATTTCGGCAAGGTTTTCACAGGCTTGCGCAAAGAATTTCGGCGCAGTTGAGAGGTAGATCACGACATTTTCAGTATTCTTGCGTGCTTTTACCAAGTCGCCCAAGGCAATGAAATCGCCTTTCTCTGTGACATCGACTTTTAAATACTCGATACGTTGGATAAACGACGCCCACGCTTCATCTGAGAAGTTTTGTTTGACATGGATTTTAGAATTCGTTTCCACTTTAGACAAAAAGCCGGCGGTATCCAATTCGCTGCGGCTTACACCCAAAATACGACCTTCGGGATGAAGCAAACCGGCTACATGCGCCTGATACAGGCAAGGCAAAAGTTTACGCATTGCCAAATCGCCGGTCGCGCCAAACAACACCAAATCAAAATTTGTCTGTGTACTCATCGTTTCATCTCTCGTTGAGGAAGCTTGCTTCAAAACTCTTGGACTGTCGTCATCCATAAAAATCAATTAAAATCAAAAGCCTTTAAGCAATAAGCAGTAAAAAACCAATCGCCCGCACCAAAATTTCAAACAAGCGGGCTAGTGAGTAGTAATACTACACATGGCTACAGATTTTGTCCATTCTCATTTTTACAAATTGTTTGATTTAACATAAAAGTTTGATGACTTTTGCAGCCTGCCATTTTACAAATTGACTATACCTCGATTTAAATCAAATTTCTTCCACTTAGCGAATTATTCTGTAACAAAATTACAGAATTTGTACTATAATACGCAGACACTTCGAAGAGAAATCTTCAACATTTCAGACGGCACTCATTATTTATTCCCACAGCTCCAGGCCGTCTGAAAAACACCCAATACAAAAATCAGAAACGCGCAAACAAAATCCCTATCATATCGTTTTGCCAGGAGACAGCACATGACCCCCACTCCTATCCACCCCAAGCTCGCCGAAATCACCGAGCGCATCATCGAACGCAGTCGTCCGACCCGCGAAAAATATCTGGCGAAAATCCGTAGTGCCAAACAGATGGGACGCTTAGAGCGCAACCAGCTCGGCTGCAGCAATTTGGCGCACGGCTACGCCTCCATGCCCAAAAGCATCAAAATCGAAATGCTTCAGGACACCGTTCCCAACTTAGGCATCATTACTGCCTACAACGACATGGTTTCCGCACACCAGCCGTTTAAAGACTTCCCTGATCAAATCAAAGACGAAACACAGAAAAACGGCGCGACCGCCCAAGTCGCCGGCGGTACGCCTGCCATGTGCGACGGTATTACCCAAGGCTATGCCGGTATGGAATTGTCACTGTTCTCCCGTGACGTGATTGCCATGAGTACCGCCATCGGCCTGTCGCACCAAATGTTCGACGGCAGCCTGTTTATGGGCGTGTGCGACAAAATCGTTCCGGGCCTGATGATCGGCGCTTTGTCTTTCGGCCATATTCCGGGCATCTTCGTTCCGGCAGGCCCGATGTCCAGCGGCATAGGCAATAAAGAAAAAGCCCGTACCCGCCAGCTTTTTGCCGAAGGTAAAGTCGGTCGCGATGCCTTGCTTGAAAGCGAAATGGGCTCTTACCACAGCCCGGGTACTTGTACTTTCTACGGTACCGCCAACTCCAACCAAATGATGATGGAAATGATGGGCGTGCACCTGCCTGCAGCCGCCTTTGTCCACCCTTATACCGACCTGCGCGAAGCACTGACCCGCTACGCAGCCGGACACCTCGCGCGCGGCATCAAAAACGGCACCATCAAACCCTTGGGCGAAATGTTGACCGAAAAATCCTTCATCAACGCCCTGATCGGCCTGATGGCAACCGGCGGCTCGACCAACCACACCATGCACCTCGTTGCTATGGCGCGTGCCGCAGGCGTGATTTTGAACTGGGACGACTTCGACGAAATTTCTTCCATCATCCCATTGCTGATCCGTGTGTACCCCAACGGCAAAGCCGACGTGAACCACTTTACCGCGGCAGGCGGCCTGCCTTTCGTTATCCGCGAATTGCTGGACGCAGGCCTGTTGCACGACGATGTCGATACCGTCGTCGGACACGGAATGCGCCACTACACCAAAGAGCCTTTCCTCATCGACGGCAAACTTGAATGGCGCGAAGCCCCCGAAACCAGCGGCAACGACGACATCCTGCGCAAAGCCGACAACCCGTTCTCCCCCGACGGCGGTTTGCGCCTGATGAAAGGCAACATCGGACGCGGCGTGATTAAAGTGTCCGCCGTACGCGAAGGCTGCCGCATCATCGAAGCGCCCGCCATCGTGTTCAACGACCAACGCGAAGTGTTGGCGGCATTTGAACGCGGCGAGCTGGAACGCGATTTCGTCTGCGTCGTCCGCTACCAAGGCCCGCGCGCCAACGGTATGCCCGAGTTACACAAACTGACCCCGCCGTTGGGTATCCTGCAAGACCGCGGCTTCAAAGTGGCGTTGCTGACTGACGGCCGCATGTCCGGCGCGTCCGGTAAAGTTCCGGCCTCCATCCACATGACACCTGAAGCCTTGATGGGCGGCAACATCGCCAAAATCCGTACCGGCGACCTGATCCGCTTCGACTCCGTTACCGGCGAACTCAACGTCCTGATCAACGAAGCCGAATGGAACGCCCGCGAAGTCGAGCGCATCGACTTGAGCGCCAACCAACAAGGCTGCGGCCGCGAACTCTTCGCCAACTTCCGCAGCATGACCAGCAGCGCAGAAACCGGTGCCATGAGCTTCGGCGGCGAATTTGCCTAAACCCTTTTCAGACGGCCTTTTAAAACAAACAGGCCGTCTGAAACCATGTTAACGACCCTATTACGATACAGTCCCTAACGGAGACCTAAAATGTCTAAACTGACCCCTCGTGAAATTCTGACTGCCGGCGCAGTTGTGCCTGTGATGGCGATTGACGACTTGAGTACTGCCGTCGATTTATCCCATGCCCTTGTCGAAGGCGGCATTCCTACCCTCGAAATCACCCTGCGTACCCCTGTCGGCCTCGACGCCATCCGCCTGATTGCCAAAGAAGTGCCCAACGCCATTGTCGGTGCGGGTACGGTAACCAATCCCGAACAGCTCAAAGCCGTCGAAGATGCAGGCGCGGTTTTCGCCATCAGCCCGGGTTTGCACGAATCCCTCGCCAAAGCCAGCCACAACAGCGGCATCCCCCTGATTCCCGGCGTTGCCACTCCGGGCGAAGTCCAACTGGCTTTGGAACACGGCATCGATACCCTCAAACTCTTCCCTGCCGAAGTCGTTGGCGGCAAAGCCATGCTCAAAGCCCTCTACGGCCCTTATGCTGATGTTCGCTTCTGCCCGACCGGCGGCATCAGCCTGGCAACTGCACCCGAGTACTTGGCACTACCTAATGTCTTGTGCGTCGGCGGCTCATGGCTAACTCCGAAAGAAGCCATCAAAAACAAAGACTGGGATACCATCACCCGTCTGGCTCGCGAAGCTGCCGCTTTAAAACCAAAAGCCTAATTAAGGTTATAAGGTTAAAAAAGGCCGTCTGAAATCATATTCAGACGGCCTTTTTTTACTGCAAGCATACCGAATTAAGCATTATTCGGCTTAATATTTATCCTAACTAGCGGCATTAACACACAAAGATTCAATCTTACCCGCGCGTGGGAAGCGGATGGTGTAACGTCCTTTTTGATTGATTTCGGCAAAGCTGAAGCGGTTTTCAGGTGCATCTCCATCAGCCCCTACTTCCAAAGCAATCCGTTTGCCTTTCGGGTCTTTTACAACGACACTGGGACTGACAGGCGCGAACGAAAGCACTAAACCGGCATCTGCCGAACTATTAAAACCAAACACTTGGCCACGTTTAACCTGTAAGGGTTGGTCAATGCAGCCTGTTTCGTTCAGAGGCAGCATTTTTTCAGCAGAGGCAAATGCCGCGCTCCCTAACCCTAAGGCAACAATCAGAGAAAAGCTCAAATATTTCATATAATTTCCTTTTAGAATTGAAATTTAAATACAAACAGATATTTAGCCCAGTATCCTCCTAATTCAAATTATCCCTGTCCCAACACTTTCCGTGCCGCTTCCACACCCCAATACAAAGCCTCTTCAAATACCGAATAGCTGCTTAAGTCACTGTGTGCAAATAATAATCCAGAATTTCGGTTTCTGATTTTTAATAAAGCCTCATCGCTTAAATAGCCGGGTTTCGGCACGCTCATGCCATGCCCGCGAACGGTAATGTCAACACGGGAAACGTGCCGCCAAAAGCCTTCGCCGTAAGCGGTAAGCAGATCTTGGGCGGCAAGCTGGAGCAACTCTTCGTCGCTTGCTTCAAGCAGCTGGCGGCGGACGACTTGTGGCGTATCGTGGTTAAGCGCGGCGTAGGCGGTAAAAATCGTGCGTTCAGGACGGGCAACCCGAATAAACTGGTTGGTCGCAACAACATAACCCAGCCCTTGGCTGCCATAAACCACGTTGTCCCACGCAAGTTCGCTGTTGTTTTTTTCTTTCGGAAAACTGTGCAGTTCAAAATTAGAAACCAGCCATGGCGCGTATTCGGGAATGTCCAGACCAAATCGTTCGGGAAATTCAATAACGCGGGCTGCAACCATCAGCGGCATGGCGGAGATAACGTGTTGCGCGGTTACGGCAACGGTTTCCCCTTTTGCATTATCACGCAGCCACACTTCAATCCGGCCATCCGAAAGCGGTTTGATTTTGACGGCAGAAGCATTAATTGAAGCAGGCTTCTCCAAACGGATACTGCTTTCAGACGGCCATTGCCAGTCCTCCTGCAAACCGGCATGACGGCGCAAGCTTTCAGAAAGATGCGCCAAACCTTCGGGCCAAGTGAGGACGGTTTCCGCGCTGTTGCGGGCGGCAAAATAATGCAATCCGGCAAAGGCAGACACTTGCCCAATACCTTGCCCGTAATCGTCGCGGCAACAATAATCGAGATACCATAAAAGCTCGGGCGAGTGGTAGCCCTCCTGCTCAAGCCATTGTTTGAACGTCAGATTATCGAGTTTGCGCCATGTCTCATCGGCCGATGACAGCGCAATCGGAATGGCAAAAATTTTCTTACCGTCATTGCCGTAAACCTGTTTCAGACGGCCTATCAAATCAAAAAACCGTTTGGAGTCCGCATCTTCTTTCGGCAATAAATGTTCCACCCATTTATCCTGATACAAAAGGCGCGATTCGGGCGCATAGACCAAATCGGTTTCCCTAAAGCTGCCGTCTGACTGCAAAATACCGAAATCCGCCAGCATCTCGCGCACATACACGCTTTCTTTCGACGGCAAAGCCAAATAATGCGCACCGCTCGGCGCTTTCAGGCCGTCTGAAGACGTATAGGCGGCATTGTTGCCATTACGTTCAAACCCTTCTGCCAACAATACATCGCGGTGATTATGCTTCGCTAAATACCACAACGCCCCCAAACCAGCTGCACCGCCACCAAGTATCAAGGTATTGCATTCATAACGACGAGCCGGCGCTTGTAACAATTCTCCGTCGCGCAACAAATGCCCCAACGGCAAGCCGACACGGTTAATAGAAACCGGCGGTTTGCGGTTGAGGTATTTGTAAGTCTGCCAAGAGAAAGCAGAAGCAGCACCAAGCGCGGCGGTATAACTGAGAAATTGACGGCGGGTTAGCATGTTTTATAAAAAGGTTGTCTGAAAAAATAAAACGGTACAACGAGGTTAAGCAGGTCTCGCGTTATTTATGCCCTGCCGAATAACCATGATAGGAGCTGCCGGAATGCGATGAGTCGCTATCTTCCGCTTGGACATAGTTGAACAAGACGGTAAGAAAAATGATGAAAGCAAAGAAAATAATCGTCCCTACCCGTTCTTCTTCGTAATCACGATCGTTTTTATATCTGTCAGAAACTCATATCCATACCAACGCACACAGACTGACCGCTATACCAACTGGGCTACGTAGGTGCGGTGACAGCCAGGCCGGAAGGTTGACGATGATAAGAATCAGCATAGCAATGATACAGGCTACATTATCTCTACTCCCAACATTTCTATTGTCACCCTTCAGCCAGTAAGAGAGCATCTCCTTAGTATCAAAAGACAGGCCGAATGCCTTTCTCATTTGACGGTAAGACACAGGACTGCTTTTACTCCAGACTATTTCATCCTTGCTCTGCTCAGAACACAGAATGACATTCCGGCCATAACTTTTCTTGCCGCTATATTCCTTATAATGAAGCAAATCGCCTTGTTTGACTTTCCAATAAAACGCACCAGCCGCTGCCTCGACCTACCCACGGTAATGATCAATCAACATTTCACCGGCAGGATTGCCACTTGAATCAAAGTCCGGCCATGTGTGTAAGGTTTCTGACAACCGCCAGCGTTTTCCAGACTCAATCAGCCAGGCAAACCCTTGCTGCGTGTTATAAAGCAGATATTCCGTCCAGTATTCAGACTGATTTTGGTTATAGGACGGTATCTCAGCAAATCTTACAGCCCCGATAATCAGATATTCTGTATCGTTCAGACGGCCTTTCGTACCTATGGAAAGTGTGAACAGGTTTTCTTGTTCTTTCCTTTGGGCATTTGCCTCCATCAACGCAACAGTATCTTTTGTCGTGTTCAAACTACTGCCGCAAGACTGACATAAAAGGAAAGAAGTAACACCACCTGGCCAATGAACAGGAGCGCCGCAATGAGGGCAGTTTTCAGAAAGAATCTCTCCTTTCAGACGGCCTGCACTTTCACGGATTTCATCATCACTGCGCTTATTTTCCAGCTTCAAACTGTCCAAACTGACTATGCGTCCGAAGTAGGAGTCCATTGGAAAAGTCGAATAATCCAAGGTCAAAAACAAATTGCCCCGTCGCCAGTCGCAAACCTCGCCTATCGCTTGATTCCCAGATAAATTGAACGGCAACTCGCCTTGCGCATCGGTATTACAGTAATGTATGGTGCGGACGTCTGACGCAATAAAGGTTTGGCCATTAAAGATCAACGAACTGGAACCGGCTTTCACCGACTTAAAATTTTTCGGCCCCCGTCTCCTCTTCTGAGCCAGCAAACAAGTCATCGCATATAAATCGCCAACCTCGGAAAGCCAGCCGGTCTGCCCGTCATCAAACAAGACATACTATTCATTCCATGCGCCGACATCATAATGCACCTGCAATCGCCCAATCAGCGTAAATTTCCGATCATCAAAAACGCCTCTCGTTCCAATCTGTAACGGACTGAAATCTTCCAGCAACGCAGAATCACGCCCTGCATTGGCAACAAAATATCCGCTCCTCCCCTTACCGCTTCTAGCAACCAGCATACTGCGGCAATGGCCACACACCAGCGTCACAGCAGTAGCGGAGTACGCCTCCACAGACGCACCACAGCTTGGGCAATCGGTTTTAAAAAAAGGCGTTTTTCCATATAGCGTCAATATTTCAGTTTAATCAGTACAAGGTTTAAGGCCGTCTGAAAACGGATTGAATATGCTTTCAGACGGCCTTATAGATTTTATTGTTCAACTAATGATTGTATATCGTCCAGTATACCTTCGCCACGTTGCACAACCGTCCAAACAGCCCTTTCAGCCGCCAACTCCCTGCACAAGATTTCCTTCACTTTTTCCAATTTCATGCCGCCGCAGATAAATGCGTCAATGGCGGCGAAATGGTATTCCGGCCAAGTGTGGATACTGATATGAGACTCAGCGAGCAGTAAAACGCCGGTTACGCCGCCTGCGCCGCCGAAGGTATGGAAGTGTTCGGTTAATATGGTGGCTTCTGCGGCCTGTGCGGCAGCTGCTAAAGCGGTTTTCAGACGGCCTTCATCTTTTAAGATGGCTTCATCGCAGCCGTATAAGTCTAATAGGCCATGGTTACCGGGGGCATGGGTCATTTATGGCCTCCGGAATAACCACTGCCGCCGTAATAACCGCCGGAGTGCATACGCGAGCCGTCGGAGTCGGAAGAGCCGTAGCTAATGATCATGGAGATGACGATGATGATGGTGCTGAAAATGATGTAAGTGATTCTCGACATGTTAATCCTCGTCCTCGTCTTTTTTACCCATGGTCCACAACAACCAGCATCCTATAAAGATGACGGTAAGTGCAGTAGAGCTGTCACCGGTCAGAAGCGCAGGGAGGTTGACGACAACCAAGATGGCAGTCATTATGATTCTTAATGATTTATCAACACCGTCTGCCGCCATGTTTGCAGTGTAGTGCGGAGCGCGGCTGGTCAGATTAAATGCATCCGCAATTTCCCGATAAGCAATGGGGGGACTTCTATTCCATGCCATTTCGTGACTGTTTAGTTCAGCACCAAGCTTACGGCTTTGTCCATCTCGATAATCGCTGTAATAATTCAAATCACCGCTTCGGACACGCCAATAGAAGGCGCCGGCAGCGACTTCTACCCTGCCTCCATAGTCATAAAGTTTGCCATAGCCTTGCGGTTGACGGTTGCGATCGAGGCGCGGCCAATCGTTCAAGGTTTCAGAAATATTCCAACCTTCATCAGCTTCAACCAGCCATAAGAAACCCTGAGTTGGGTTGTAAAGCAGATATTCCGACCATTGGCCTTCAGGTATGAGCACGCGGTTGGCGCCGTTGAACAGGTTGTCGAACGTTTCCTGTGCGTCAGTTTCGGCGTATCTGATCGCTCCCATAACGTAAAATTCGCGTTTTTTCAGACGGCCTGTCGAGCCGACAGGCAAAGTAAACATCGTATTTTGCGACAAACGCAGATTATTGGCGGTAATAAGCTCCGCTTTATCTTTGCCGACTGCCAATTCGCTGCCGCAAC
Source organism: Neisseria sp. P0001.S005 (assembly GCF_051963715.1). NCBI lineage: Bacteria > Pseudomonadati > Pseudomonadota > Betaproteobacteria > Neisseriales > Neisseriaceae > Neisseria > Neisseria sp. P0001.S005. The sequence continues at coordinate 15,849 of NZ_JBQCTZ010000028.1, forward strand.
TTTGACAGTTCAGATGGGAAGTCAGACCGTTCACCCAATGAATGGAAGAGCCGCAGTTAGGACAGTTTTCTGAAGTAATACTGCCTTTCAGACGGCCTGCGCTTTCTTTAATTTCATCTTCGTGGCGCGTGTTTTCCAGCTTCAAATCATCTAGGTTTACCATCCGGCCAAAGAAGGCTTCGGGTGTTTTATTGTTGTAATCGAGCGTGATGAAAAGGTTTTCGCAACGCCAGTCGGAAACCCGATTTTCTGTATCCTCTTTCAAAACAAACGGTAATTCACCCTGAGCTGCCGCGCGTTTCAAGCTGATTTTGCGGACATCGGAGGCAATATAGTGCTTATCTTGAAAAGTCAGCTCACTAAATCCGGCTCGCGTGTCTTCAAATTTCGGCGGATTATCGATTTCGACCGGCATGGTCATCACATATAAATCACCCGCCTCTGAAAGCCAACCTGCCCTGCCGTCGTCAAATAGCGCATACCATTCATTCCACGCGCCATCGTCGTATTGCACCTGAAGCCGTCCGACCAAGGTAAAGCGTTGCGCGACAAATGTGCCGCTGGTTCCGATTTGCAGCGGACTAAAATCTTCCAGCAATGCGGAATCGCGGCCGGAGTCGACAACGCCGTTATCTTGCCGCACCAGCATGCTGTTGCAATAGCCGCACACCAGCGTCACAGCAGAAGCAGAATGCGCTTCGACAGGTGCGCCGCAGCTTGGGCAGTCGGTTTTGAAGAAAGGAGTTTGAGACATGGGTTTGCTTTTTCAGAATGGGTTGGAATGTTTCAGACGGCCTTAACGTTTATATCAACTGGTTTTATCAATGATTTCAAATTAGAAACAAACCAAATCGCCGAACGGACTCAATCAAATGATTCAAAAGGCCGTCTGAAACCTTTTCACAGAAGCAGCTCAACGCTTCTTTGAATGATATTTTTCAGACGGCCTTCAATTTGTCAACCAATCAACTGCTTCAACACTTCGGCCTTGGCTTTATCAAAATCTTCTTGCGAAATCAAACCGCCATCCAGCAAAGACTTGAGTTTCACCAATTTCGCCTGCGGATCTTCGGTAGCCGGCTGAACATTTTGCTGAGCCTGTTGCGCATTCGGCTGCATCATGCCTGACATAGCACCCGCCATCACCTGACCAATACCGGCACCCACGCCCAAACCTGCACCGATTCCGGCAAGTCCGCCTTCATTTTGTGCCGCAAGCGGGATGGATTCGGCGGTTTGATATTGGGTGTAACGTCCCAAATCGCCGATAACGCCCATCGAAATTTTCTTATCCAACGCAGCCTGAATAGACGCGGGCAAGGTAATGCTTTCAACAGTGAAGTTTTCCAGCGCCAAACCCAGCTTGGCAAATTCCGCGCCAAGCAATTCGCCGATTTTTTGCGACAGCAAAACTTGGTTCGCCGCCATATCCAAGAACGGGATACCGGAGCTGCCAAATGCGGCCGCCAATTGGGTGACTGCAATATTGCGCAACTGGTTTTCCAAATCTACGCCGCTGTATTGCGTCGCCACACCGCTGACTTCTTTGAAGAATTTTGCCGGGTCGCTGATGCGGTAAGAATACATACCGAACGAACGCAGTTGCACCGCGCCAAACTCGGCATCGCGTACGGTAACAGGTTGGGACGTGCCCCATTTTCGTGCAAGCTGTTGTTTGGTATTGAAAAAGTAAACATCCGATTTAAACGGGGATTCAAAGAGCTTGTCCCAGTTTTTCAAGTTGGTCAGCACTGGCAACGTTTGCGTATTGAGCGTGTAACGCCCCGGCCCGAACACGTCGGCGGTTACGCCTTCATCGACAAACATCGCCATCTGCGCCTCGCGCACAGTCAAGCTCGCACCGTTTTGGATCTCCTCATCGGCAATCGGAAAACGCCACATCAGCAGGCTGTCATCGGGATTCGGCCATTGAATGACGTCGATAAACTGTTTCTTGATAAAGTTGAACATTTCAACTCCTTATAAAATAAATCGGGATACAAAATTCAAGGTATGGGTATTCAAGTCAAGCAAGCAGCGTTCAAAATACCGATCGAGATGGACACTGCACCAAACAACGCGCCGACGGCGACATTGTTGCCAATGAGTTCTGCGGTAGCGCCTTTAATCATCATTGTTGCAGCGAAATAGACAAAAATCTGAATCACTGCTGCGGCAAATCCCCATAGGATAAAATCGATGAAGCTGACACTGTGGGCAATACTTGAGGCAAGCGTCAGACAGAAACCGACCAATGCGCCGCCAAACGACAAGGCGCAGGCAAGGTTGCCGTTTTTAATCAGGCGCAATTCTTCGGCAGGGGTAATCCGCAGATATACGGCACCGAAAACTACAGTCATGGCAACACCTGCCAACATATATTGCAGGTAAAGCAGATATTGGGACAGAGAAATACTCACGATAAGATTCCTTGTTTTGCAATAAAGTGATTATGCCATATTTTTGAAGATAAACCCTTCGGAAATATGGCATTTTTAGAAGCGCTTCAGGCTGTCTGAAACGGTCAGATTTTTTAATTCATGTTTTATTGTGATAATTGTTGACGATTTTTGTATATTTATGTAATTATTGCGCACCGCTATTTATTAGAACAAAGAGGAGAATATGAGCATACTCGCCGCCATCCGCCCTAAAGAGCCTTTGCGCCATCTGCGCTGGTTTGACATGCTGATTGTGACTGCCATCCTGTTCGGTCAATTTGCCTACCGTTCTACCCAACTTTATATCGCCAGCCTGATGCCGCAAGTGGAAACGGCCGCTGCTACCGAAGAAGTACGCGATACTGCGGTAACCGGCGTGGCTTATTCGGAAAACATGAGCCTGCAGTTGACGCTGCTTGCTATTGCTTTGATTTACCTTGTTATCCGCCGTTTCGACTTCAAACAGTTGCCGATTCGCTTTAATTTAGGCGTATTGTTTTGGACGCCTGTGATTTTTATCCTAATGGGTCTGACCGCCGATGCGGTGACTTCGTTAAGCGGCGGCTACAATTACTTCACCACTGAAATTTTCCAATACATCAAACCATTATCCATCTTCAACAAATTCGCCGCCCTTGCTCCAATGGCCATCCTCTACGGCCTTTTAAACGGCTTTTATGAGGAATTCTGTTTCCTCGGCCTTTTAACCTGCGTGGAAGACAAATACAAATGGCAGGCATTGGCCTATTCGACCTTGGTGCGCGTCTCCTTCCATACTTACCAAGGCATGCTTTGGGCGACCGTTATCGGCGTTGTTTTCGGCTTGATGTACTACTTCTTCTACAAATACAAAGTCAAAAACCTGCTGCCGTTTTTCCTGATTCACGCCTTGGCAGATATCTTCGGCTCCGGCTTCATCTATTTGATTTGCGCTTAATGGCAACGGTTGGATGAATAAACAAGGCCGTCTGAAACATTATTTTTCAGACGGCCTTTTATCATCTATCGGTTTACTTAATCAAAGTAATTGCCACATCCGCATCTTCGGTTGCAACTGCCTCAATCACTGCATCGCCGCCAAACCTCAACACCGAGCCTGCGCCGACCGTATGCTTTTCAGTCTGATTCAACGTCACGTCAAAGCTTCCTTTTCCAACGGTAAAAATCAGCGTTTTAAAACCCGGATGATCGTGCGGTTTAATCTGCTCCCCTTTCTTCATGTCTTTCTTAACAACCATGTAATTTTCGCCGCTGAAAATTTTACCGTTTTCGGAGGAAACCTCCCCCAAAGGCGCGGCAGAAACGGCAATGGAAAACAAAGCAGACAGCAATACAGCAGGAATATTAGATACTTTCATGGCAAACCTTTCTTAAAATAGGGCTTCCATTCTATAAAAAACCACTTTATTATTCAATAATAATTCTCATTTTCTAATAAAAAGGCCGTCTGAAACCCAACGATATTTTTCAGACGGCCTGATTGACCTGTATAATATTTTCTTATTAATAAAATCGCTTTACATACCCATCAAATGGAAACCATCAGAAAAGATCCGCTCGGCTCGGCATGGGTGGTTATTGCCACGCTCGGCTTTACCGTCATGAACCTCTCCGTCAAAGCCGCCTCTACACATTTCGGCTTTTCCAGCGGCGAGCTGGTCTTTTGGCGCATGCTGGTCTCCACCCTGTTCTTAGGCATCATGGCCAAAGTGCAAGGCAACACATTTTCCACGCCGCATTGGAAAACCCATCTCAACCGCAGCGTCATCGGCACGCTTGCCATGATGTGCACGCTTTATTCCGTCATACATCTGCCGCTGGCAACAGGCGTCACGCTCAACTACACCTCCTCCATCTGGCTTGCCATCTTTTCATTTTTCATTTTAAAAGAACGAATTACGCTTTATACCCAAGCCATTCTGGTTATGGGCTTTATCGGCGTTATCCTGTTGCTCAATCCATCTTTTCAAGGCGGACAGGAATTTGCCGCACTGGTCAGTTTGGCAGGCGGCGCCATGTCAGGCTGGGCATATTTGCAAGTGCGCGAACTCTCGCTTTTGGGCGAACCGGGCTGGCGCGTGGTGTTTTATCTGTCGCTTACCGGCCTGATTATGTCCGCCATTTGGAGCTGCTTTACCGGCTGGCATCCGCTGACCGCGTCTTCCCTGCCCTATCTGGCCGGCATCGGCATCTCCGCCATGATTGCCCAACTGGCCATGACCCGCGCCTATAAGGTTGGCAAGAAATTTACCGTTGCCTCGCTTTCCTACCTGACCGTCGTTTTCTCCGCCCTGTCCGGCGTACTGCTTTTCGGCGATAAAATCACTTGGCAGGAAGTCGCCGGCATGGTTATCATTGTTGCAGGCGGCGTGTTCAGCAGTTTTACTCCGGCCTCAATCAAAAAATTCCTGATGAAGCAATAATTTAACAAGGAGAACACCATGATTTCCATTCGCGAACAATCTTACGGCTTAAACGTAGCGCTGTACAACGAGTTCACTTTGGACGATTTCCGCCAATTGGAAGAAGCCTTGTTGGCCGCAAAACAAAAAGTCCATCTACCCGACATCCTGTTGGACTTATCCATGCTGAAAGACTTCACCATCGATATGGCGGTCGAGCAAATCAAATTCCTCAACCAACACGAAACCGACTTCGGCCGCGTTGCCGTCATTACTGACGACATTTGGATTAAACTCGGCGCGCGCCTGTCCAGCCTCTTGACCAACCAACATCCCAAATATTTCAGCGATGCCACCGAAGCGCAGGCTTGGTTGTTGGCAAGCAATTTGAAATAAAGACAAGGCCGTCTGAACGCATTACCTGAGCAAATTCAAAACCGCTTAGGCTCAAAATCAACGGCATCACAATATTTTTCAAAGCATAAAAAAAGGCCGTCTGAAACTTTCAGACGGCCTTTCTTGATTCAAACGAAGCGGTAATGGAAAACGACGGCCGGCAATCCGTTTCAAGCCAAAACACCGCATCCATACCGTCCGACTACCCTGCCGATCCACCTCCGCAGCCATTGTCCCGCATTGCCGCCAAACCTACTTCGGCTGACTGCTCCCGCCGGCTTTGGCATCCCAATAATCGGCCTGCCGTTTATTCTCGGGCGTTTGTTCCGCAGAGAGGCTGTAATATTGCCAAAGCCGCTTGGCGGCGGCCGTGTCGCCGTTTTCCGCTTTCTCCCGCAGCAGGTCGATTTGCTGTGGCCGGAGGTGGTAGATACTGCCGGTGGACACGGGGGCATCAGGATCGTAGCGTTCTTCGTCCAATACTTGTTGCAGGCGGGGCGGGAGGGTGATGCCCCGCCGTTTCAGTTCATATGCCCACGCGGCGGCATCGTGATAACGGTAGGCGGCCAGGTGTTCTTCGGCATAGGCCGACAATTCTTCATTGGTCGGCACGGCATCGGAAGCCGTTGGCGGATGTTCTTGGGAAGCGGGTCGGTTATCAGGCATGGCGGAATTTCCCCGGCAGGAGGTAAAGAGTAACAAGGCGGCAAAGATGGCAGGCAGGCGTTTCATGTTTTTCACTCCGATAAAAGGTTTGAAAAGACGGCAGGCTGGCAGGAAGGAAGCCGATAAACGGAGGCCGTCTGAAAAACAGTTTTCAGACGGCCTTTTCATTTACATCACATCCAACACATCAATGCCCAGCAAATCCAAGCCTTGTTTCAGCGTGTCGCCGGTGAGCTTCGCCAGTTGCAGGCGGCTGTTGCGGGTTGCACCTTCTGATTTCAGGATTGGGCAGGCTTCGTAGAAGCGGCTGAACAAGGTAGCGATTTGATAGAGGTAGGCGGCGAGGTAGTGCGGATATGCCGTGTCCGCCACGCTTTGCAGTACGTCTTCAAATTTCAGCAGCTCGGCAGCCAGTTGTTTTTCCAAAGGTTCGGTCAAAACGGTTGGCTCATTTGTGTCCCATTCGCCTGCTTTGCGGAACACGCTTTGCACGCGGGTGTAGGCGTATTGCAGGTAGGGGGCGGTGTTGCCTTCAAACGAGAGCATGGCGTCCCAGTCGAACACATAATCGCTGGTGCGGTTTTTGCTCAAATCGGCGTATTTGACTGCGCCGATGCCGACGGTTTTGCCGATTTTAGCGGCTTCGTCCGCGCCCAATTCGGGATTTTTTTCTTTCACCAAAGCAGTGGCGCGTTCGACGGCTTCGGTCAGCAGATCAACCAGTTTCACGGTATCGCCGCTGCGCGTTTTGAACGGTTTGCCGTCTTTGCCCATCATGGTGCCGAAGCCGATAAACTCAGCTTTTGCATCTTCCGGCAGATAGCCTGCTTTGCGGGAAGTGGTGAAAAGTTGTTCGAAGTGTAGGGCTTGGCGGTGGTCGACGACGTAGAGCAGGCGGTCGGCTTTCAGACGACCTATGCGGTAGCGCAGGCACGCCAAATCGGTGGAGGCGTAGAGGAAGCCGCCGCCTTGTTTTTGCACGATAAATGCGGCAGGTTCGCCTTCTTTGTTTTTGAACTCGTCCAAGAACACGACTTTCGCGCCGTCGTCTTCGACCGCCAGACCTTTTTGAACCAAATCATCGACCACGGGCTGCAAACCGTCGTTGTATTTGGATTCGCCCGCCACGTCTTCGGGGCGCAGTTTCAAGCCCAACGTGTCGTAAACGGCTTGGGCGTGCGAGAGCGAAATGTCGACAAACTGTTTCCACAACGCCAACACGGTTTCATCGCCGCCTTGCAGCTTCACAACGTATTCGCGTGCGGTGTCGGCAAAGGCTGGATCTTCGTCAAAGCGCACTTTGGCGGCGCGGTAAAACTGCTCCAAGTCCGCAAGTTCAAACGCGGCATTGTCTTTTTGCTGCTCGACCAAATAAGCGACCAACATGCCGAACTGCGTACCCCAGTCGCCGACGTGGTTTTGGCGGATAACGGTGTTGCCCATAAATTCCAATACGCGCGAAATGCTGTCGCCGATGATGCTGGAACGCAGGTGTCCGACGTGCATTTCTTTGGCCAGATTAGGCGAAGAATAGTCGATAACGACGGTTTGCGGTTGGGCGGTTTTCGCTATGCCGAAACGCGCGTCGTTCAAGGCCGTCTGAATGTTTTGTGCGAGGAAATCAGGACGAAGGCGCAGGTTGATAAAGCCGGGGCCGGCTACTTCCGCGCTTTCAATCACAGCGTTGTCGACCAATGCTTCGGCCACTTTTTGCGCCAACTCGCGCGGATTTTGTTTGGCTTTTTTCGCCGCACCCATTACGCCGTTGATTTGGAAATCGCCGTGTTCAGCATTCTTAGTCGGCTGCAAAACAATGGGGCTGTCGGACAAACCGGCAGCGGCAAAGGCTGCTTGGGCTTCACGTTCGACGGTTTGGTATAAATTCATGTTGTCGGTCTCTATCAATTCAAATCAGGCGGTATTTTAAAAGAATTTCGGGCTTTAAAACAGGGCAAGCTGCAATACTTTTCCAGCGGCTTGTTATATGATTGCATTCTGATTTAACGATTTTGCTGTCAAGGCCGTCTGAAAGGAAAAGCCATGAACCCAAAAAATACGCTTTGTCTGATTGTCGATATTCAAGAGCGCCTGCTGCCCGCCCTTTCCGGCGCGGACGAAATGTTGGAACGCTGCCGCCTGCTGATTCAAGGTTTGACGGCTTTGGACATTCCCTTTGCCGTAACCGAACAATATCCGAAAGGTTTGGGCAACACTGTATCCGCCGTATCGTTGCTGTTGCCTGAAAGCACGCCTGTTGTTGAGAAAACCCGATTTTCGGCGTTTTTACCTGAAATTCAGGAAATATTACGCAAAAACGACATCAAAAACGTTATTTTGGTGGGTGCGGAAGCGCATATCTGTATGCTTCAGACGGCCTTGGATTTGAAGGCGCAAGGTTACGCCGTATCCCTGCCTTTTGAATGCACTGCCTCGCGCACAACAGCCAACCGCGACAATGGTTTGGCGCAAATGAGCCGTCAGGGCATTATCATTTCCAATGTCGAAAGTATTTTGTTCCAACTGCTCGGCGATGCCAAACATCCGGCCTTTAAGACTATTTCCAAACTGATTCAATAACAGGCCGTCTGAAATGCAATACACCATCCGCCCTGCCCTGCGCCAAGACTTGCCCGCCATCGTCGATATTTACAACAGCACCGTAGCCACGCGCCAATCCACGGCCGATTTGTCGCCGACCACGGTTGCCGAGCGTGAAATGTGGTTTGCCGCGCACACGGACAAACGCCCGATCTACGCCCTTTACGATGCCGACGGTACAGTCTTAGCATGGGGCAGTTTCAGCGACTATCATCCGCGCTACGCCTACCACATCAGCGCGGAAGTCAGCATTTATGTCCGCCACGATATGCGCGGCGCAGGCGTGGGCAAAATCCTGTTGCGGCACATGCTCGAACGTGCGCCGTCCTTAGACACCCACAACGTCATCGCACTTGTGTTCGGCCACAACTATCCGAGCCTGAACCTGTTTCACCGTTTCGGTTTTGAAGAATGGGGGCGGCTGCCGCAAGTCTGCGATTTGGAAACCATGTTGGCAGACGTGGTAATTTTAGGCAAAAGGATTGTGGATTGATGACGACAAAGGCCGTCTGAAAACTGAATTCAGACGGCCTTTTTTACGACAAAACCTTTATTCCGGTTTCTTCGCCAGCATGGTAACGAATTTAAACTGAATCGGATTGCCGAATTCGTCTTTCGCGTGCATCGAACCCAGCTCTTCCTTGTATTCCACCAATTCCCAATCCTTATAGTATTCGCGCAGTTCGCCCTCGCCGAACTTGAACGGGAACGGCATCGGGCAAGGGAAATCTTCCGTATCCATCGCAGAAACAATCAGGTTGTAGCCGCCGGGGTTGGTGTGTTCCTTCATGTTGGCAATCACGTCAGGAACGTAACGCGGCATCAGGAACATAAACACCACGGTCGCCACCATATAATCAAAGTTTTCCTGAATATTGGCGGCGTTGAGGTCGTATTCAAACGCGCGGACATTCAGTTCTTCGATACGCGCCAGCTCTTCCACGTTTTGAACCGCGTTCGGATTATTATCGACAGCGGTAACGTCAAAACCTTTCAAACCCAGATACAGCGCGTTTCGACCCTGACCGCAGCCCATATCCAAAACCTTGCCGACGGGCACGATACCTTCGGCGGCGCGGACGGCCGAATGTGTCGCGCTCATGCCGTATTTCTTATTGAAATAGTCCGCCGCCTCACAGTAAAACGACAGTTGGATTTCCGTGTCTTGCGTTTGCGGCGCGATAAAGTGCCATGCTTGCGGATGGATAATCCAATCATCGCTTTCAGGCGTCAGTTCGTGCGTAGCCGTAATATTGCCCGCTTCGTCCACTTCATTGAAGTTCAGACGGCCTTGGAGGACATTGAGGCAGCCCCAAGTACCGGCGGCGGTATTGTGTTTGGACAATAAGGCTTCGGGAATCTCGTCCGCCGTCCACACCGGCATCTGTTTGTAACAAAACAATTCTTGCTGTTCGCTCATCATATTTCCTTTCTATTTTGACGGTTTCAACACAGCTTCTGCCAAGGCTTTCTGAATGGCAATCACACTCTTGTCGCTTTTAAACTGCAAGGTTTCGGTTGGCGCTTCGCTGGAAGAAACCCAAATCTTCAGCTCGGCATCCAAATCGAAATGACCCGAGGTTTCCACCGAAAAGCGCGACACGGAACGGTATGGAATCGAACGGTAAGACACTTTCTTGCCGGTCAAACCCTGCTTGTCCACCAACACCAGCCGATATTCGGTAAACACAATCAAATCGCGCACCAGGCTGAATGCCATTTTTACCTGTTCGCCATCAATCAGGATATTCGCCAAATCGCGTTCCACCGCATCGGCGTCTTTTTGCGAAGCATTGCCCAAAAGGCCGCTGAACAATCCCATATCTGCCTGCTTTCTATACGAGTGATAAGTGCAGGGTATTTTACACGCACAAACCTTATTTGCCGATATTTCAGACGGCCTTATGTTATGATACCGCCTTATTCGACAAAGACATGCCCATGGATAAACCCGTTTACCTCTACACAGACGGCGCATGCAAAGGCAACCCCGGCGCAGGCGGCTGGGGGGTATTTATGCGCTACGGCACACACGAAAAAGAACTGTTCGGCGGCGAAGCCGAAACCACCAACAACCGCATGGAGCTGACCGCAGTCATCGAAGGACTGAAATCCTTAAAGCGCCGCTGCCAAGTCGTCATCTGCACCGACTCGCAATACGTCAAAAACGGCATGGAAAGCTGGATACACGGCTGGAAAAAAAACGGCTGGAAAACCGCCGCCAAAAAACCGGTCAAAAACGATGATTTATGGAAAGAACTGGATAGTCTGGTTCAACAGCACGATGTCCGCTGGACGTGGGTAAAAGGCCACGCCGGACACCCTGAAAACGAAAAAGCCGACGAGCTCGCTAATCGAGGCGCAGCAAAATTTGCATAACACTTCACCCATGACTGTACTTAGACATCTCAAGCCGTTGTTTTGGATTGCCGTCATTGCATCGATTTGTGTGACACCAATAGCACTTATGTTCGCCTATTCACCGTTTCATGATGTCAATGATTTTTTTAACTTTGGCTTGTGTGACCACGTTAAGACCGCCGAAGAATGTGCCGACTTAATCACGCCCGCCTATTTATTTTGGTGGTTTATACCTGAACCGTGGTTTTTTACATTCATCACGCTGACTGCTATTTACCTCGTTCTAAAAATCCTGATTGAAATCATCCGATTCCTATTCAGACTGAGAAAGAAAAACCCATGACCTGCCCCATCTGCACTGCCGACAACGAAGACATTTTGCTGAGAACCCCGAACCTGCGCGTGATCGCCGTCCACAACGAAGCCGGCGCACCGGCATTCTGCCGCGTTATTTGGAATGACCATGTTTCCGAGATGACCGACCTTTCCCCTGCCGAACGCAACGAAATCATGGAAATGGTGTATCAAGTTGAAGCCGCAATGCGCCAAGTCTTCCGCCCTACCAAAATCAATCTAGCTAGCCTCGGCAATGTTGTGCCCCATCTGCATTGGCACGTCATCGCCCGCTTTGAAAACGATGCCAACTTCCCCGCGCCGATTTGGGCCGCGCCCGTCCGCGAACACGGTATGACCTTGCCCGAAAACTGGCCGCAACAAATTAAAAACTTAATCGCTTAAACTTTCAGACGGCCTGTAAGATTCGACACGCCAAGTTCAGGCCGTCTGAACATATAACGAAAGGAAAACCTCAATGAACTCTACCACGCGCCGCCATTTCCTGCGTACCTGCTCTGCTGCGGCAGGCGCAGGGTTGTTGCAAGCCTGCGGCACAGGCACGACCACCACGCCGCAAACCAAAACCACTTCTACCACCGCGAAAGCCAAAACCGTGCAACCTAAGCAACCCCATCCGCCACGTTCCGGCGACAACCTCCTGCGCGTTGTTGCGCCGTCAGGCTTCGCCGAAGACCCCAACCGCGTGACCACCGGCCTGACCCGCCTCTACAATGCAGGCTTTACCGTGACCAACCAACAGGCAGGCAGCCGCCGTTACCAACGCTTTGCCGGCAGCGACGCCCAACGTGCCGCCGACTTCCAAGACGTTGCCAGCGGCCGTGTCGAAACGCCCAAAGTCTTGATGGGCCTGCGCGGCGGCTACGGCGCGGCACGCATCCTGCCTCAAATCGACTTTGCCTCACTCGGTGCCAGAATGCGCGAACGCGGCACATTGTTCTTCGGTTTCAGCGACGTGTGCGCCATCCAACTCGCCCTGTTGGCCAAAGGCAATATGATGAGCTTTGCAGGCCCGATGGTGTACAGCGAATTCGGCAAAGCTGCCCCCAGCGTCTTTACCATGGATTCTTTCATCCGCGGCACGACCAACAACGTCAACATCGTCGATGTCCCAACCATCCAACGCGCCGATGTCAACGTCGAAGGCACATTGTGGGGCGGCAACCTCAGCGTTCTCGCCTCCCTCGCCGGTACGCCTTACATGCCCGATATTCAAGGCGGCATCCTCTTTATCGAAGACGTCAGCGAGCAACCCTACCGCATCGAGCGCATGCTCAACACGCTTTATCTGTCAGGTGTTTTGCAAAAACAACGTGCCATCATCTTCGGCGATTTCCGCATGGGCACCATCCGCGACGTGTACGACTCCAGCTACGACTTCTCCGCCGTCGTCAACCACATTTCGCGCACTGCAAAGATTCCTGTGTTGACCGGTTTCCCATTCGGCCACATTACCAACAAAACCACTTTTCCGTTGGGCGCGCATGCCAAAGTCCGCAGTACCGGCAACGGCGGTTATTCCGTCACCTTCAGCGGCTATCCGACACTGAACCCGTCCGCGCTGACGCTCGACAACCTGCTGCCGCCTCCTGTTCCGACTTACGACAGTACTATCTACCGCGACAGCATCACTGAAGAAGTCACCGAATAAGGCTTGTTCAAATCAAAAAGGCCGTCTGAAACCCAGTTTCAAACGGCCTTTTTATATCTTCATCTTAACCGTAACGTCGTTGGAAATCTTTCATAAAGTCAGCCAACGCGTTCACACCTTCAAGCGGCATCGCATTGTAAATGCTGGCACGCATACCGCCGACGGTTTTATAGCCCTTGAGCAGGCACAAGCCCTGCAACTCAGCTTCCAACACAAAACGGCGGTCCAAGTCTTCGCTTGCGGTTTTGAAGACCACGTTCATTTTGGAGCGCGCATCAGGATGAATATCGTTGATGTAAAAACCGCCGCTGCCGTCTATCGTCTCATACAAGGTTTGCGCCTTTATTCGATTGACCGCTTCAATTTTTTTCACACCGCCCTGCGTTTGCAGCCAGCGGAACACCAAACCCGACATATAAATCGCATAAGTAGAAGGCGTGTTGTACATACCATCTCGGTTGATGTGTGAACGGTAGTTGAACACATCGGGAATATCGTTCGGACAACGCTCCAGCAAATCCTCGCGGATAATGACCACGGTCGCACCGGCAGGGCCGATATTTTTTTGTGCGCCGGCATAAATCAAGCCGTAATCGGATACATCAAACTCACGCGACAAAATCTCGCTCGACATATCGCACACCAGCGGCGGCAGGCCGTCTGAAAGTTTGGGGACGTTTTGATACTGCAAGCCGTTTACGGTTTCATTAATCGCAAAATGAACAAACGCAGAATTCGGGTTGACATCCCAATCCTCCACCGCGGGCAGGTTTTTATAGGCATATTGCTCGCCGCCATGCGCGGCCAAACGGATTTCAGCATTGCTCAAACGGCTCATCTGTTCATAGGCAATACGGCTCCAGTTGCCCGTTACCACCGCATCGGCAGTCGCAAAACCGTGCGCCAAATTCATGGCCACCATATTAAATTGCGTGGTCGCACCGCCCTGTAAAAACAGGATTTTATAGTTGGACGGAATATTCAAAAGCTGGCGCAAGTCTTGTTCGGCATGATGCAGAATGCTCAAAAACATATCCGAACGGTGGCTCATCGCCATCACGGGAAAACCCGTACCGTTGTAGTCGAGCATTTCCTGTTGCGCGGTACGCAATACCGCTTCCGGCAATACGGCAGGACCTGCGGAAAAATTGTAAATCGGGTGTGCGGACATGGCGGCCTTCTTTCTTATTCGGTGGGTATAAAGAAATTGTAGAACCGCCTTGCACATTGTGCAAGCACGAAAAATCAGAAAATCCAAGACCGTCTGAAAACAAAGCAATACCAATTCTTTGTTTTCCAAAATAATTTCAAAACCATCATATCAAAACTTGTCAACAATTTCCTTTTCAGACGGCCTCGACCCTACCCTTTACATTTAAGCAATCACTTCAA
>NZ_JBQCTZ010000029.1:0-29806 GCF_051963715.1 Neisseria sp. P0001.S005
ATGAGCAATAGAGACCAACTATTCACACCACCTCCATTTGAAAACCACAGCCCATTGACTTGGTATCAAGCTGCAGCCGAACAGCCTAACTTTATCCGCGACGAAGCCCAAGCGCGAGCCATTGAATATTTGGATCGTTTGTGGACCGAGCTGATGATGTTCAAACGCAAACGCAACCGTTTTCTCGGCCGTAGCTTGCGTTCCCCCCAAGTACCTAAAGGACTCTATTTTTATGGCGGCGTAGGACGTGGTAAAAGTTTCTTGATGGATGCTTTTTTCGGCTGTCTCCCTTATCGTCGCAAGCGTCGCGTGCATTTCCATGCCTTCATGGCCGAAATCCATCAGCGCCTTAAAGTCTTGAAAAGCGAAGCCAATCCCTTAAAAGCCGTTGCAACAGAAATTTCCAAAGAAACACGAGTTTTGTGTTTTGACGAGTTTCACGTCAGCGATATTGCCGATGCCATGATTTTGGGTCGCTTGCTGGAAAACCTGTTGAGTGAAGGTGTCGTCTTGGTAGCCACTTCCAACTACGCCCCATCCGAACTCTATCCTCAAGGCCAAAACCGCAGTAGCTTTCTGCCAACCATCGCTCTTATCGAGTCCAACCTGACTGTTTTAAATGTGGATGGCGGCGAAGATTACCGCTTGCGTACGTTGCGTCCTGCCGAAATTTTCTTTGTCCCCAATAATGAAGAAAACGAGCAAAAACTGGCTGCTTTATTTAAAGAAATGAGCGGAATCTCTGAATTAAACCCAGGCATCAGCATTATTCATGGACGGGAAATTCCTCATAAAGCCCAGTCAGAACGCGCCATCTGGTTTGATTTCCGCGCATTATGTTTTGGCCCTCGCTCACAAGCTGACTATTTGTATTTAGCCGAACATTACGAGATGGTTTTCCTTTCAGGATTAGAACGCCTAACCCCTCAAGAAAAAGCAGAAGCACGCCGTCTGACATGGTTAATTGACGTTTTATACGATTTCCGTGTGAAGCTGTGCGCTACCAGCGCAGTTAGCGTAAATGATATTTACGTCGAAGGCGATTTTGCAGAAGAATTTACCCGTACAGCCAGCCGTATGATCGAAATGCAATCTGAAGTCTATTTGGAACAACCGCACCTGACTTTAAGCAAATAATGCCTTTCCCAAAAAGGGGCGAAATTTGGTAGAATACACTTCCCTCGCCTCTTGGCTACGACAACTTATCTTTCAATAAAAACAAGGACATAACATGGCCATAGAACGTACGATTTCCATCATCAAACCCAATGCAGTAGAAAAAAACGTCATCGGCAAGATTTACAGCCGCTTTGAAGAAAACGGCTTGCGCATTATTGCGGCAAAAATGAAACATCTCTCTGAGCGTGAAGCAAAAGAATTTTATGCCGTACACAAAGACCGCCCTTTTTATGAAGACTTGGTTAAATTCATGACTCGCAATCCTGTCATGATTCAAGTATTAGAAGGTGAAAACGCCGTTGCCAAAAATCGTGAATTGATGGGCGCAACCAATCCAGCCGATGCAGCTCCTGGCACAATCCGTGCCGACTTTGCAGAATCTGTCAGTGTTAATGCCGTACATGGTTCTGACAGTGTTGAAAATGCTGCAATTGAAATTGCTTACTTCTTCAGCCAAAGCGAAATCTGCCCACGCTAAGAATAAAAGCCTGTAGCCGCTTTACGGCCGTCCGATTTATATCGGACGGCAAAACTGCTTTGTATGTCCTACAAATTAAAGGCCGTCTGAAAATCCAAAGGCTATTAAAGCAAAGCTGCCCAATAAGCCCCTTTGCTTTAAAAGCTTTACTGAGAAACATAAAAATACATGAAAACCAATCTACTGAATTATGATTTAAACGGACTGACGCAACACTTTGCCGAAATGGGCGAAAAGCCTTTTCGTGCCAAGCAGGTAATGCGTTGGATGCATCAAGCCGGTGCACAAAACTTTGAAGAAATGACTGACTTGGCCAAATCATTGCGTGCCAAGTTAAATGAACAAGCCACAATCGAAGTGCCTAAATTAATGATGGCACAAGAATCTACTGATGGCACACGCAAATGGTTGCTGGATGTCGGCACGGGCAACGGTGTAGAAACCGTCTTCATTCCCGAAGCCGAACGCGGAACTTTGTGCATCTCTTCCCAAGTAGGTTGCGCATTGGAATGCACCTTCTGCTCTACCGGACGACAAGGTTTCAACCGCAACCTGACTGCCGCTGAAATCATCGGCCAGCTTTGGTGGGCCAATAAAGCCATGGGCGTTACCCCTAAAAATGAACGCGTTATCTCCAACGTGGTGATGATGGGTATGGGCGAGCCCATGGCAAACTTTGATAATGTTGTTACCGCTTTGAGCATTATGCTGGATGATCACGGCTACGGCTTAAGCCGCCGTCGCGTAACCGTTTCCACTTCGGGTATGGTTCCACAAATGGACAGACTGCGTGATGCAATGCCTGTTGCTTTGGCCGTGTCTTTACACGCATCCAACGATGAAGTGCGCGATCAGATTGTTCCACTCAATAAAAAATACCCGCTTAAAGAATTGATGGCGGCCTGTCAACGTTATTTGGTCAAAGCCCCCCGCGACTTTATTACCTTTGAATACGTTATGCTCGACGGCATCAACGATAAAGCACAACATGCGCGTGAATTGATTGAATTGGTTAAAGATGTACCATGCAAATTCAATCTGATTCCGTTCAATCCTTTCCCAAATTCCGGCTACGAACGTTCTACCAATGAAAATATCCGTGTCTTCCGCGATATTCTGCAACAAGCCGGCTTTGTCGTTACTGTCCGCAAAACCCGCGGCGACGACATTGACGCTGCTTGCGGACAACTGGCCGGACAAGTACAAGATAAAACACGCCGCCAACAAAAATGGCAACAGATTTTGGTCGAACAATAAGGTTAATTATGAAAATCAAGTTCGGATTCGCTTTACTTACCGCACTGACTCTTTCAGCCTGCGCTTCCTCTTCCGGTCCAAGCCCTAAAGAACGTGCCATTCAAGTTTCTAATATCAAAACCCAACTGGCTGTAGAATATATGCGCGGCCAAAACTACCGCCAAGCTACTGAAAGTATCGAAGAGGCGCTTAAGTTCAATTCAAAAAATGACCTTGCTTGGTTGGTACGCGCCGAGATTTATCAGTATTTGAAAGTCAAGGACAAAGCTCAGGAAAGCTTTCTTAAAGCATTGTCTTTAAAACCTGATAGCGCGGAAGTCAACAACAACTACGGCTGGTTCTTGTGCAATCAAATGAATGCACCAGCCGATTCTTTGGCTTATTTTGACAAAGCACTGGCCGACCCAACCTACCCAAGCCCCTTTATTGCCAACATGAATAAAGGCATTTGCAGTGCAAGGTTAGGCCAATACTCTTTAGCGCAAGCCTATTTGGAAAGATCTTTAGCAGCGAATCCACAATTTTTCCCTGCTTTCAAAGAACTTGCCCGAACCAAAATGATGGCAGGCAATCTGAACGATGCCGACTATTATTTCCGCCAATACCAAAGCAAAGTTGAGGTCCTGCAGGCTGACGATTTGCTCTTAGGCTGGCGTTTGGCTACTGCTTTGGGCAATAAACACGCCGCATACGAATACGAAGCCCAACTTAGGGCAAACTTCCCTTATTCAGACGAACTACAAACTGTCACAACGGGCCACTAAATGGAAAATAACGATAAAATTAGCTACGACACACAAGCCGCCAAAACATTGGGGGATGAATTACGCACACACAGAACTGATGCCAAAATCGATATTCAAGATGTTGCTTCACGTTTGAAACTGTCTGCCGAACAAATTGATGCTTTGGAAAAAGGGGAATATTCAGGCTTTCCCGGTTTAGTCTTTGTTTCAGGCTATCTGCGTTCGTATGCACGATTTCTGAAAATCGACGAACAAACCATCGCCAAACATTTGCTCTCCATTACTCCGCAACTTGAAGACCATGTATACGCGGTAACACGCAGTGCCAACACCAGCTTAAGCTATCAAGACACTGAAAAGCAAGGCTTCCCAAAATGGATATTGGGGATAGCCGCACTGGCTTTGGCTGTAGGCGGCGTTTACTTTTGGCAAAGCAAATCCAGTTTTGAAAACGAACAGGCAAATATTCAAAACAGCAAAGATGTTGCTGATACGATGAAAACGCCCGCCTTAAAAACGGATAATGTTGCCGTTAGCGAAATGACGGAAGACGGCAAAAAAGAAATTACCAATAAGCCTGAAGTGGCTAATGATCAAGCTGCTTCTGAGGCTTCTGCCGTAGCACAAGAAGAGAAACCTGCCGTCAAAGTCGAGAAAGACGAACTTTGGATTAAAGTCCAATACCGAAGCAATCTGATTATTACAGACAAAGATGGAAAAGTAGTATTCAGCCGTATCGTTCCTGCCGGAAGCGAACAACGTCTGAGAGGCGGCGCACCCTACAATGTTTGGATCGGTATTGCAGCCGGCTCGGAAGCCAATTACGGTGGCACACCTATCGAACCTTTGAAATACCGTGTTGCCGGTGAAAAATCCGCCTCTTTTGTTGCAGGAAAAAACTAAAATGACCACACCTAAACGCCGTCAGACACATCAAGTCAAAATTGACCACCTCATTATCGGCTCCGATGCGCCCGTTCTTGTTCAATCCATGACCAATACGGATACGGCAGATGCCGCAGCAACTGCCCAACAGGTCAAAGAATTGAGCGATGCCGGCTCGGAAATGGTCCGCATCACGGTCAATACTCCTGAAGCTGCTTCCAAAGTAGCCGAAATCCGCAGCCGCTTAGACGATATGGGCTACACCACGCCTTTAATTGGTGATTTCCATTTTAATGGCGAACGCTTATTGGCTGAATTTCCAGAGTGCGGCAAAGCTTTGGCCAAATATCGGATTAACCCGGGCAATGTCGGCAAAGGTGCAAAAGGCGATGAAAAATTTGCCTTTATGATCCGTACTGCCGCAGAAAACAATAAAGCCGTACGCATCGGTGTGAACTGGGGTTCGCTTGATCAAAGCCTTGCCAAGCGCATGATGGATGCCAACTTAGCTTCTGCCACACCAAAACCGCCTGAAGAAATCATGAAAGAGGCTTTGATTGTTTCGGCGCTGGAATCGGCAGAAAAAGCCGTGGCTTTAGGCTTGCCTGAAGACAAAATCATTTTGTCGTGCAAGGTCAGCGCCGTACAAGACTTGATTCAGGTTTACCGCGAATTAGGTAGTCGTTGCCGTTACCCGCTCCATCTCGGTCTGACTGAGGCAGGTATGGGTAGCAAGGGCATTGTGGCTTCCACCGCAGCTCTGTCCGTATTATTGCAAGAAGGTATCGGCGACACCATTCGAATTTCCCTTACGCCCGAACCCGGCTCCCCCCGCACACAAGAAGTCATTGTCGGTCAGGAAATCCTGCAAACCATGGGTTTGCGCTCCTTTACGCCAATGGTTACAGCCTGCCCGGGTTGCGGCCGTACCACCAGTACCGTATTCCAAGAGTTGGCTCAAGATGTACAAAACTATTTACGCCAGAAAATGGCTGTTTGGCGCACTGAATATCCAGGCGTTGAATCATTAAACGTCGCTGTAATGGGTTGCGTGGTAAATGGTCCGGGCGAAAGCAAGCTTGCCGATATCGGTATCAGCCTGCCCGGTACAGGCGAAACTCCGGTTGCGCCGGTTTATGTAGACGGCGAGCGGAAAGTCACCCTCAAAGGCGACAATATCGCTGCAGAGTTTTTACAAATCGTTGAAGATTATGTCAAAACCAACTTCTGTGAGGGCGGCGCAAAACGTAAGCAAAACCGCGTTATTCCGATTCAATCTGCCTAAAACATTTTTAAGATAAAGAGGCCGTCTGAAAATATGTTGGGCAAACTGGATACTTGGCTGACTGAGCATCCCAAACGCAAGGATTTGCATGGTTGGCGACGCTTTATCGTTGAATTTTGGTTTTTTGGTTTGAAAGAAGCGCGAGCCTGCTTATTTGCAGGCTTGTTTTTCATTGCCATGTTCCTCATTCCGAAAACGGGCTGGTTGGGAATTTCACGCTACGACCTGCTGCTGATTTTTGCCGTCTCCGTACAAGCAGCCATGCTGTATTTCAAGCTGGAAACTTGGGATGAAGTGAAATCGATTACGCTGTTTCACTTGGTGGGCTTTGCTTTGGAATGGTTCAAGACATCAGGCGATATCCAGTCTTGGAGCTATCCTGATGAGGCTTATACCAAAATTGGCGGCGTACCGCTGTTTGCAGGCTTTATGTATGCCGCAGTCGGCAGCTATATCATTCAAGCATGGCGGCTGTTTGACCTCAAAATCAAAAGCCATCCGCCGTATTGGTTGGGCACTTTGTGCGCACTGGCGATTTATATCAATTTCTTCACCCATCACTATATCGGCGACTATCGCTGGTATCTTGCAGCTTTTGCTCTCGGCCTATACGCCCGGACAACGGTCTTATACACACCCTATGACACCACTCGCAAAATGTCCCTCCTGCTCGCTTTCGTCCTGATCGGATTTTTTATTTGGCTGGCAGAAAATTTGGGAACCCTATTCGGCGTTTGGCGCTATCCCAACCAAATCGGCGCGTGGGCATCAGTACACATCAGCAAATGGAGCTCATGGGCGTTGCTGGTGATGATGACTTTTACCATTGTTGCGAATTTAAAACACATCAAACATACCATCAGCGTATCAAAAGATTAGTTGCTTAATATTTTAAAAGGCCGTCTGAAACTTTCAGACGGCCTTTAATTTTCAACAATCAATTAAACAAACTTAAGGCTTTAACAAACACCATAATAACGCCATAGCCCAAAGGAACGCAAACCAAAGCCCAGCGCCACCATACGCCGATACCGCCGGCTGATACTTTCTTACTGATCAGATAGGCATCGGATACAGCGGTTTCATCATCGGGGTTGCCGCTATGTGCCGCGACCTTAATGTCTTTTTCGTGATGCTTTTCATGAACCGAACGGACACTCAAATTACACAACAAACCGACAATCAACAAACCTGCCATAATGTACATGGTAATGCTATAAGCCTCGGCAGCCGGAACGCCGCTTTCAATTTGGCTTTGGCGGATATAGTTGACCAACACCGGGCCAATGACCGCAGCGGTTGACCATGCCAGCAAGATCCTACCGTGAATTGCACCGACTTGATAAGTGCCGAACAAATCCTTCAGATAAGCCGGAATCGCTGCAAAACCGCCGCCATACATGGAAATGATGACGCAAAACCCAATAACAAACAAAGCCTTGTTACCGCTCGCGCCAATCGACGGAATGGCGAAATACAACAGCGAACCGAGCACAAAGAAAATAGTATAAGTATTTTTACGCCCGATTTTGTCGGACACGCTGGACCACAAAAAACGGCCGCCCATATTAAACAGGCTCAACAGACTCACAAAACCCGCCGCCGCACCCGCTCCAATGGCAGCCTGTTTACCGACAGAAGTTTCAGAAAACAGCTCCTGAATCATGACAGAAGCCTGACCCAAAACACCGATACCCGCCGTCACGTTCAAGCACAACACCCAAAACAAGAGCCAAAATTGCGGCGTTCTCATGGCCTCGGAAACATTGACGTGATTGCTGCTGACCAATTTGCTTTTGATTTTCGGCGCAACATAACCTTTAGGTTTCCAGCCATCGGCAGGTATGCGGATGGTAAACGCACCGAACATCATCAACACCAGATAGAACAACCCTAAGACGACAAAAGCCTGCGCTACGCCAACCGAAGTTTCACTGGAGAAAAAATTCATCAGCGACACGGATAAAGGCGAAGCCAACATCGCGCCGCCACCAAAGCCCATAATCGCCAAACCTGTCGCCATACCCGGTTTATCGGGAAACCATTTCATCAGTGTCGATACAGGCCCAATATAGCCCAAGCCCAAACCGACCCCGCCAATCACACCGTTGCCCAAATAAAGCAAAAACAGATTGTGCGTATGGACGCCAATCGCCGAGATAAAAAAGCCCAAGCTAAAGCAGCAGGCAGCAACAAACATCGCCTTACGCGGCCCAACGCGTTCCATCCAAGTACCGAACATAGCCGCAGACGCGCCCAACATCGCCAAGGCAATACTGAAAATCCAACCTACCGTGGTCAGCTTCCAATCTCCTGTAGCCGACTCAGTAATACCGATAAGCTTGGTCAGCGGCGCATTGAACACGGAATAAGCGTATATCTGCCCGATGGCAAGATGCACGGCCAAAGCGGCAGGCGGTACCAGCCAACGATTAAAGCCGGGTTTGGCAATGGTCGCCTCACGGTCTAGAAATTTCATAAAATCCTCTTGTCTATGTGTTTCAAACGCTGATTCCATATCATGCGGAATCAAAAAATTGTTGACAATATTTTAGCATAATCTCCCCTTTATCCTTTTTTTTGCTCCATGATAATTTTGCGCATCAGACAGAAAAAACATTCATCTAAACCATCTCTTCACACCAATATTGACAAAAAGGCCGTCTGAAAATTTTTCAGACGGCCTTTTCATCCATATCGTTTTATGCGGCGAAACGTTTGGCAACTTCATCCCAGTTAACGATTTCCCAGAAACCTTTCAGGTAGTTAGGACGGCTGTTGCGGTAGTCGATGTAGTAGGCGTGTTCCCATACGTCGCAAGTCAACAGCGGAGTGTTTTCAGTAGTCAGCGGAGTACCTGCATTAGAAGTAGAAACCAGATCCAATTCACCGGCAGGCGTTTTCACCAACCATGCCCAACCTGATCCGAAAGTACCGGCCGCGCAGGCATTGAACGCTTCTTGGAATTTCTCGAAGCTGCCCCATTTGGCGTCGATGGCTGCAGCCAATTCGCCGGCAGGTTTGCCTTGGCCTTTAGGGGTAAAGCCCAGCCAGTAGAAAGTGTGGTTCCAAGTTTGGGCAGCGTTGTTGAACATACCGCCGGAAGATTTTTTCACGATTTCTTCCAAAGGCATTTCTTCAAACTCAGTGCCTTTAATTTGATTGTTCAAATTGGTGATGTAGGTTTGATGGTGTTTGCCGTAGTGGAACTCCAAAGTTTCTTTGGTCAGATGAGGGGACAACGCATCCAGTTCATAAGGCAATTGTGGCAGCTTGTGTTCCATTTTTATGCTCCTAATTCTTGATATTTATATTTTGGTAGTGTGTGTTGTCAAATCGACAACATTACTATTTTACCTGCTTTAGCCTAAACAAACCAATTGAACTTACACTGCGCTATAATAGTGGATTGCAATTTCCCAGCCAGAGATGCCCGTCATGAGCAATTATTCCGATATGCCGTCTGAAGACCGTGAAATCAGCGCATTGTCACTGCCGCCACATTCCACAGAAGCGGAGCAATCCGTATTGGGCGGCCTGATGCTGGAAAATTCTGCTTGGGACCGTATTGCCGATGTCGTTTCCGGCGAGGATTTCTACCGCCACGAACACCGCCTGATTTTTCGTACGATTGCCAATCTGATTAATGAAAGCCGTCCTGCCGACGTCATTACCGTCCAAGAAAGTTTGGAACGCAATGAAGAATTGGAAGCGGCAGGCGGATTCAACTATCTGATTACGCTGGCGCAAAATACGCCATCTGCTGCCAATATCCGCCGCTACGCCGAAATCGTGCGCGAACGTTCCATCATGCGCCAGCTTGCCGAAGTCGGCACGGAAATTGCACGCAGCGCATACAATCCGCAAGGGCGCGATGCAGGCCAGCTTTTGGACGAGGCAGAAAACAAAGTATTCCAAATCGCCGAAAGCACCGCCAAATCCAAACAAGGCTTCCTTGAGATGCCCGACCTTCTGAAAGAAGTGGTCGAGCGCATCGATATGCTTTATTCGCGCGACAATCCTGATGAAGTAACCGGCATATCGACAGGTTTTATCGACCTCGACAAAAAAACATCAGGTCTTCAACCAGGCGATTTGATCATCGTCGCAGGTCGTCCGTCCATGGGTAAAACCGCCTTTTCGATCAATATTGCGGAACACGTTGCCGTAGAAAACAAATTGCCTGTCGCCGTATTCTCTATGGAGATGGGCGGTGCGCAGTTGGTCATGCGTATGCTGGGTTCAGTCGGACGTTTGGATCAAAGCGTTTTAAAAACCGGCAGATTACAAGACGAACACTGGGGCCGTCTGAACGAAGCGGTCGTTAAACTCTCCGATGCACCCATGTATATCGATGAAACGCCGGGTTTGACTGCGCTCGAACTCCGCGCCCGCGCCCGTCGTCTTGCACGCCAGTTCAACGGCAAATTGGGGTTGATCGTTATCGACTACCTGCAATTGATGTCAGGTTCTGGTCGCTCTGACAACCGTGCTTCCGAGCTTGGCGAAATTTCGCGCTCCCTCAAAGCATTGGCTAAAGAATTGCAAGTTCCCGTCATTGCCCTGTCGCAGTTGAGCCGTACAGTTGAGCAGCGTACCGACAAACGCCCGATGATGTCCGACTTGCGTGAGTCCGGCGCAATCGAACAAGATGCCGACTTGATTATGTTCATGTATCGCGACGAATACTACAACTCAGATTCACCCGTAAAAGGCTTGGCGGAATGTATTATCGGCAAACACCGTAACGGTCCCGTTGGGAAAGTATTCCTCACTTGGATGGGTCAATTTACCAAATTTGATAATGCTGCCTATATTCCAGAATCCATGTTGATGGAAGATTGAGACAGATTGTCCGAAAAACTAACCGAATTTCATATTTCATTAGTCACGCATTACAAAATCGTTTAGAATAAATCTAATAAAAGCAAAAGCATTGCCACAGGCAAGTGCAAAAGAGAAAACGTCAGTTACCCAACACATTACTACTAAAAAATCACTCATGTATCAGACACAAAAAGGCTTCACCCTAATTGAGTTGCTGATCGTCATTACTATTGCAGCAGTAATGGCAGTCATCGCACTTCCCAATATGAATCAATGGATTGCCTCCAGACGTGCGGCATCGCAAGCAGAGCAAATTGCAAATCTGCTGCGCTTCGCGCGTAATGAGGCCGTCCGTCTCAATCTTCCCGTTTACATCTGCCCGGTCAAAATCAAATCCGATGGCTCACCCAATAATGGTTGCGATTCCAAATATGCCGGTAATGGTATGTTGGCCTACGCTGATAAAAACGAAGACTTACGCTATCAAAACGACACAGTTGATTTATCCATCCGCTCCATTATCCTTAATGGAGATACCGACAAAGTGGAATGCAGCTTCAACTATATCCCTATCGGCAATGACCGTTCTGCCCTCTCGGCCTCAGCTTCAAAAGAAGTCTGGTGGAGATTTCTTCCCAATGGTACATTTGGTCATTCAACTGATGGCAAAAATTATCAATTTTCAGACGGCCACATCAAAATCAGCCTAACGGATAAATCTGCTGCCGATGCTGAAACCAAGAAAGCCCGTGCTACCGTACTTTTAATCAATGGCAATGGGCATGTCGAAATCTGTGCTAAAAACGATGAGCGCAAAATATGCGAATACACTTCCAAATAATAACAACGGTATCTTATGAACATTACTAATCCTACTCATCTCAGATCATTTAAAGGCCGTCTGAAAACAAGCTCAACAAGCTTTACTCCAAAACTTCAATCAGGTATGACCCTGATTGAAGTTTTGATCGCCATGTTTGTCCTTGCAATCGGTGTGCTTGCCCTTCTGGCTGTTCAATTGCGTACCGTATCCAGCGTGCGCGAGTCTGAAAATCAAACCACAGTCGCCCAAATTACACAAAATCTAATTGAAGGCATGCTCATTAATCCGACGCTCTCTGAAGAAACCGATACTGCAGGGGAAAAAACCTCCCGTTATAAAAAATCCTATGATGCCTACCTAAAATCCGACTCTAAACAAACTGCAAAATTTGAAGCCAAAATGAGCAAAGCCCAACTTGCACAGGCTCAAATTGCACAGTTTAAAGCTGATTTAGCCAAAGCCCTTCCCGAAGCCCAAGTCTTCTCGACCATCTGCAAAGATTCTTCCGGTGCAGAGCCGACTTACGAAAATGGGTTTAACGCAAAATGCGATGGCAAAGGCGACACGACCATCGTGAAAGTTTTATGGTTGCAAGATGTCGAAGAAGAAAATAGCGCAAAAAATCTCAATACATCGGGGCATCACGTTGTCTATACCTACCAATCACGCGTAAGAGACTAACAATGAACAATAAACGCTTACTCAACCATATTCCCAATAAAATCGCCATTCGTGGCTTCAGCATCCTTGAATTTCTGGTTGCCAGCCTGCTCAGCATGATCGTCTTAATGGCTGTCAGCTCCACCTACTTTACTGCGCGCGGATTAAACAAGTCTGCCAACGCCCGTATCGGTATCCAACAAGATTTGCGCAACGCCGCCAATATGATCGTCCGCGATGCGCGTATGGCAGGTAATTTCGGCTGCTTCAATATGGCGAATTTTCCTGCCTCTGCAGTGATAGAAGACAAAAGCTCGGATGAATATACATTGAAAACAGCCGGTGTGAATAAGCTGTTACCGGTTAAAGAAATCAATAAATTAAGCTATACAGGCTTTGTTCAAACTGGCAAAGCCCTGCTGTTCCAATACGGTATCGACAAAGCGGACTCTGCTGCAAAAACTGCCATTGCCAGCAGCTGCTCCGGCATTGCCAAACCTCACATAGAAATTAAAGATTTGGCTGCGGCAAAATCAGCTTTAAAAATTACCAACTCTGATCAAGACGGCAGTATCGCCATTATGAAACATGAAATGATTGCCTACGCTGTCGGTAAACTTGGCGAAGAGAGCGGTTTGTTCCGTTTCCAATTATCAAATGATGGCTCATGGAGTAATCCGCAGCTGTTAATTAAAGGCATCACTGCTATGGATATCCACTATATCTATGCAGAATGTCCTGATTCTGAAAATGCATCTGCCAGCGGATTGAATACAGAATCATTTGATTACAAAACCGCATTGGATATCTCAGCTAAGGCCAAGTCTCCGGCTTCTATCCAAATCGTACTGAATAACGGCAGTATTGACCCATCAAAAGAACAAGACAATAAAGTCGATATCTATAAAATTAATGCCACCATCCGCGGAGGAAACGTATGCGCCGACCGATCACTCTAATCAAACCCGAACGGCAGCAGGGCTATGCTTTGTTTATCGTCTTAATGATGATGGTCGTTATCGCCCTGCTCGTGGTTACAGCCACCCAGTCCTACAATACCGAACAGCGTATCAGCACCAATGATGCCGACCGTAAACTGGCAACTACCCTAGCCGAAGCGGCACTGCGTGAAGGTGAAAATCAAATTTTTGATATTGAAGATAAAAAGACTACTTTTACCGCAAAATGTGAAAAAGGTTTATGCTCCACACCAAACGTCAAATCCAATGGCGATTTTACTGAAGAAGGCAACCCAACCGTAGATGCTTGGAAGCGCAAATGCGACAAAAGCCTGTGTATTGACGCCAATGGTACGGAATATCCTTTAGACAAAAAAAGTGGCATCGTAAATAATCCACGCTACATCATCGAATATTTAGGTAAAACGACAGAGGGTCGAATTACTTACCGCGTTACCGCCAAAGCATGGGGTAAGAATGCCAATACCCAAGTCGTTCTTCAGTCTTACGTTGCCAGCGAATAATATAATGAATACCACCTCTACCAAACAACTAGGCTTTACGCTGGTTGAGATGATGATTGCTGTCGCCATCTTAGCCATCCTGAGCGTCATTGCCATTCCCTCTTACAACCGCTACATTGAACGCGGCTACCAATCACAAGCGCATGCCGAGTTAGTCGCCATCAATTCTGCTTTTAAAAACCAGATGGTTAAAAATCCAAAGTGGAAAACTGATGAGATTAAAACTCAGTTGGATGACTTTATTTCCTCATACAAAGGCCATAAAGATTTGGCAGACAAATATAAATACTCTGCCGAAATGATTGATACCAGTACAAGCCGAGCCTATCGTTTGAAAGCCATTCCCATCAAAACAGGCTATACCCTTTCCGTTTGGATGGATAGTTTGGGCAATGCTTACAAATGCACTGATATTGACTCTGCCAAAGATTCCAAAACTACAATGACCAATGGCAAAGGTTGCGAATCGGTTTCCAAAAAGAAATCTTCTTAATCTGACAAACATAAAAAAGCAGTGTCATTTTATCGACACTGCTTTTTTTATTTTACTGTTTCCAATCATCGTCTCGGCGTTGGCGTTTCAACAAGATCCTGACTGCGCCATCATTGCCTTGTCGGGGCTCGACATAAGCCAACACATCAGGATGCTGCATCAACCAGCGGCGCGTCATATTTTTTAAAACCGGTTTATAGCCTGCGGAACCCAAGCCGCTGCCGTGGACAATCTCGCCGCAAACACCGCGTTTTTTCGTAAACTCAATAAACTCGTTCAATACCTGCTGCGCTTCTTCCTGCGTATAGCCATGCAAATCCACATCAGCCACAACAGGATAATGACCATTTCGCAAACGCATCAAATCATTTTTACCCTGCCCGTTTTTACTGAACGAAGCCGGCGGCTCTTCCCAGCCGCCGCTGCCCACATAAAAATAATCTTCCTGCTCCAAAGTCGCCATTTCTTTAGGTCGTGGCTTGATAGGTGATTTATCACGGGGCTGTTCATAATAGTTACCCGCATTTTTCAACGGTGTAACCTTACCAACCGCCTTGCTGAAATCTACATCCTCTACCTGCTTTTTAGCCTTCGCTTCGACTTCTCGCTCCGCAGCTTCCTTTTTCGCCTGTTTGCCCAAAGCCTTCAGCGTTTCTTGAAAGTTTGCCGTCATGGTTTATCCTTTCCAAAAAATTGATTGCACTCAATTATAGCAAACCTGACTACAAGGCCGTCTGAAAGACTCTTATCATCGCTTCTTGTTTAGGGTATAGTATTAACGCATTGCCAGTCTTACAAAAGAGAGAAATCATGTTTAAACGCCCGGAAGAAATCATCGTCTTGATACTTGCCCTATTATGGGTCGCACTCAGCTACTACTTTGCCGCCATCCTGATTTCAGATGCCTACACCATTCTCCTGATTACCGTACTGACTTTCGTTTGGGCAGCCATCTGTTTCCTTTTATGGCAACGTAACTTAAGCCGTCATATTTGGCCGCTGTTCCTCGGCAGCCTGGTTGCCTGCTGGTGGCCGTACTTCACTTGGCTTGCAAGCGATGTTCCCGAAGGCACATGGTATTCAGGCTGGACATTCAAATCCATTATCGCCCTGATTCCCGTTGTTGCCGCTTATATCTTCAAGTGGAAACGAAGCCGGAAAAACAAAATCGCCAATACCCTTGCCTAATACCTCGCGCCGTCTTTTTCAGACGGCGTTTTCCATATCTAACATAACGCTCAGACTGTCAACAATCCCAATAAAATGCTATACTCTTCACACGATTTAACACCCTAAAACAGGCCGTCTGAAAGACTTATCAAGATGATCAGCAAACAAGAATACCAAGCCCAAGCCGCACAAGGTTACAACCGCATTCCACTCGTTCAAGAGCTGCTTGCCGACTTGGACACACCGCTCTCAATCTACCTCAAACTCGCCAACAAGCCTTTCACCTACCTGCTCGAATCCGTTGTCGGCGGCGAACGTTTCGGCCGTTATTCCTTTATCGGCCTGCCTTGCAGCCACTATCTCAAAGTCAGTGGCAAACACGTCGATGTTTACCAAAACGGCGAAATCGTTGAACAACACAACGGCAATCCGCTGCCCTTTATCGAAGCCTTCCACAACCGCTTCAAAACGCCCGAAATCCCAAGCCTGCCGCGCTTTACCGGCGGACTGGTCGGCTACTTCGGTTACGAAACCATCTACAATTTCGAACACTTCGCCCACCGCCTGAAAAACACCGTCAAAGCCGACCCGCTCGGCACGCCCGATATTTTGCTGATGTTGTCGCAAGAATTGGCGGTTATCGACAATTTGAGCGGCAAAATCCACCTCATCGTTTACGCCGATCCCTCGCAGCCCGACGGCTACGAACGCGCCCGCGAACGCCTCGAAGACATCCGCACCCAGCTGCGCCAAAGCTGCGCCATCCCGCTCTCGCTCGGCAGCAAACACACCCAAACCGTCAGCGAATTCGGCGAAGAGCCGTTCAAAGCCTGTGTCGATAAAATCAAAGACTACATCTTCGCAGGCGACTGTATGCAGGTAGTCCCCAGCCAGCGCATGAGCATGGAATTTACCGACAGCCCGCTCGCCCTCTACCGCGCCCTGCGCACGCTCAACCCTTCGCCTTACCTCTTTTACTACGATTTCGGTGATTTCCACATCGTCGGCTCCTCGCCTGAAATCCTCGTCCGCCGCGAACGCGGCGACGTCATCGTCCGCCCCATCGCCGGTACGCGCCTGCGCGGCAAAACCCCCGCCGAAGACCTTGCCAACGAGCAGGACTTATTAAGCGACGCCAAAGAAATCGCCGAACACGTCATGCTCATCGATTTAGGGCGCAACGATGTCGGCCGCATCAGCAAAACAGGCGAAGTCAAAGTAACCGATAAAATGGTGATTGAAAAATACTCCCATGTGATGCACATCGTTTCCAACGTCGAAGGCCGTCTGAAAGAGGACGTTACCAACATGGACATCCTCGCCGCCACGTTCCCCGCCGGCACACTTTCCGGCGCACCCAAAGTCCGCGCCATGGAAATCATCGAAGAAGTCGAACCCAGCAAACGCGGCATCTACGGCGGCGCCGTCGGCGTATGGGGCTTCAACAACGACATGGATTTGGCGATTGCCATCCGCACCGCCGTGGTGAAAAACAACACGCTATACGTCCAAAGCGGTGCAGGCATCGTCGCCGACTCCGATCCGAACTCAGAATGGCAGGAAACTCAGAACAAAGCCCGAGCAGTGGTCAGGGCGGCGCAGATGGTGCGGGAGGGGTTAGATAGGTAGACTTGGAGTTTTCAGACGGCCTTTAAGGAATCAACAGGCCGTCTGAAAATCCAAACAATAAGCAGCAATCGTTTGATTAGAACAGTTACCTTTACCGCGTCATTCCCGCGCAGGCGGGAATCCAGAAATTTGAAATTACGGGAATCTCTAAAGATTTCTGAAAGATTGAGGCTTGGATTCCCGCCTGCGCGGGAATGACGGATTAAAGTTTTTTGCGGAAACATGATGCAACCTGCCGTTTACGTACTCGCCAGCCAACGAAACGGAACGCTGTATATCGGTGTAACATCCAATCTTATCCAACGTGTTTACCAACATAGAGAACATTTGGCGCAAGGATTTACAAATCAGCATCATCTAACCATGTTGGTTTGGTATGAACTGCATTCCACGATGGAACACGCCATTACCAGGGAAAAGCAATTGAAAAAATGGAATCGGCAATGGAAGCTGCGCCTTATTGAAGAGAAAAATCCAGGTTGGCAGGATTTATGGTTTGAAATTATTAAATAACCATCATTTCCATAAACATGTAATTTAACCTTGGTACCACTTGAATTTCGTCATTCCCGCGCAGGCCGGAATCCAGACTCTTAGGTTTCAGAAATCTTTAAACATTGCAGGGTATTTACCCTCCGGATTCCCGCCTGCGCGGGAATGACGGGTTAACGGTTTCAGACGACCTGAAATAAACATTAGAACACAGACAAATTAAAACGCTATGAACACCTCCCCCATCCTTCCTCCCGCCATGCTCGGCATCCTCGGCGGCGGCCAATTAGGCAGAATGTTTACCGTTGCCGCCAAAACCATGGGCTACAAAGTAACCGTTCTCGACCCCGATCCGAACGCGCCGGCGGCAGAATTTGCCGACCGCCATTTGTGCGCGCCGTTTGACGACCAAGCCGCTTTGGACGAGTTGGCAAAATGCTCCGCGGTTACCACTGAATTTGAAAACGTCAATGCCGACGCGATGCGCTTTCTGGCAAAGCATACCAACGTTTCCCCCAGAGGCGACTGTGTTGCCATCGCGCAAAACCGCATTCAGGAAAAAGCGTGGATACGCAAAGCGGGATTGCAAACTGCGCCGTATCAAGCGATTTGCCGTTCAGGCGACATCAGCGAAGAAAGCGCGCAATTTCTGCCCGGTATCTTGAAAACGGCGACTTTGGGCTACGACGGCAAAGGTCAAATCCGCGTTAAAACGGTGGACGAACTCAAAGCCGCGTTTGCCGAACACGGCGGCGTGGATTGCGTTTTGGAAAAAATGGTGGATTTGCGCGGCGAGATTTCCGTGATCGTATGTCGTCTGAACGATGAAAACGTGCAAACCTTCGACCCGGCCGAAAACATCCACGAAAACGGCATCCTCGCCTATTCCATCGTTCCTGCGCGGCTGAGTGCCGACGTGCAACAACAGGCGCGGCAGATGGCGCAACGCTTGGCGGACGAATTGGATTATGTCGGCGTGTTGGCTGTGGAAATATTCGTCGTCGGCGACACGCATGAATTGGTCGTCAACGAAATCGCCCCGCGCCCGCACAATTCCGGCCACCATACGCTGGATGCCTGTGCAGCAGACCAGTTCCAGCAGCAGGTACGCATTATGTGCAACCTGCCGCCCGCCGATACCAAGCTGCTTTCTTCATGCTGCATGGCGAATATTTTGGGCGACGTTTGGCAGGAAGACGGCGGCGAACCGAATTGGCTGCCGCTGCAAAGCAGTCCGAATGCACACCTGCACCTATACGGCAAAAAAGCCGCGCGGAAAGGTCGCAAAATGGGCCACTTTACCGTCTTGGCCAACGATGCGGACAACGCGTTCCAAACCGCACAAACCTTACATCAAAGCCTGTAACCTTACCCACTTTTTCAGACGGCCTTTGATTGCAAAAGGCCGTCTGAAATCAATTTTTCCGACCATCCGCCATGAGCCTTCTGACCATCCTCCGTCCGGCAACCGAAAAAGACTGCCAAGCTATACACAACGCCCATCTGCATGCCGTTCAATACGCCTGCATTCGCTGTTATGATGAAACTATTATGCACACATGGGAAAGTCTGCTCGACATCAACAGCTATTTGGAAACCATCTCCGATAAAAACAAAGCCTTGTGGGTGGTCGAATACAAAGGGCTGATTCAAGGCTTCTTCCAAGTCGATTTCAAAGAAGCGCAACTGGACGCCTTATACGTCCATCCGCTCTTCCACAATCTCGGCTTGGGTACGGCCCTGCTCAGCCGCGCCGAAGAAATGGCACGAAATGCAGGCCTCAGCTTTCTCAAACTGTATGCCTCGCTCAATTCCGTACCTTTCTATCGCCTCAATCGTTATGAATCGCTCGGTACTGCCGTGTTGCAGCTGAACAAAACCGTCCGCGTCGAATGCGAATTGATGCGCA
Source organism: Neisseria sp. P0001.S005 (assembly GCF_051963715.1). NCBI lineage: Bacteria > Pseudomonadati > Pseudomonadota > Betaproteobacteria > Neisseriales > Neisseriaceae > Neisseria > Neisseria sp. P0001.S005. The sequence goes on from NZ_JBQCTZ010000029.1 coordinate 19,317, forward strand.
AATACCTGTAATTTTCCCTTCCGCCGTTGCTTTTTTGAAAGAAACCGATGTCCCGAATTGCCGCACTGCCCGACCATCTTGTCAACCAAATCGCCGCCGGCGAAGTGGTTGAACGCCCTGCCAACGCTCTGAAAGAAATCGTTGAAAACAGTATCGACGCAGGCGCGACAGCGATTGATGTCGAGCTGGCCGGCGGCGGTATCCGCCTGATTCGCGTCAGCGACAACGGCAGCGGCATCCACTCAGACGACATCGAGCTTGCGCTCCACCGCCACGCCACCAGCAAAATCAAAACCTTAAACGATTTGGAACACGTTGCCAGTATGGGCTTTCGTGGCGAAGGTTTGGCCAGTATCGCCTCAGTCAGCCGCCTGACCCTGACCAGCCGTCAAGAAGACAGTTCACACGCGACCCAAGTCAAAGCAGAAGACGGCAAACTCAGCAGCCCCACCGCCGCCGCCCACCCCGTCGGCACCACCATCGAAGCTGCCGAACTCTTCTTCAATACCCCTGCGCGGCGCAAGTTCCTCAAATCCGAAAACACCGAATACGCCCACTGCGCCACCATGCTCGAACGCCTTGCGCTGGCGCATCCGCACATTGCCTTCTCACTCAAACGCGACGGCAAACAAGTGTTCAAACTTTCTGCACAAAGCCTGCATGAACGTATCGCCGCCATTGTCGGCGATGATTTTCAGACGGCCTCATTGGAAATTGACAGCGGCAATGGCGCATTGCGGCTCTATGGCGCGATTGCCAAGCCGACTTTTGCCAAAGGCAAAACCGACAAACAATACTGCTTCGTCAACCATCGTTTTGTCCGCGACAAAGTCATGCTCCATGCCGTCAAGCAGGCATACCGCGACGTATTGCACAACGCGCTGACGCCTGCTTTCGTCCTCTTCCTCGACCTGCCGCCCGAAGCCGTGGATGTCAACGTCCACCCGACCAAAACCGAAATCCGCTTCCGTGACAGCCAACAAGTACACCAACTCGTGTTCCACACGCTCAACAAAGCCCTTGCCGACACGCGCGCCGACTTGACCGAAAGCGTCAGCAACGCAGGCGAAGTGTTGCATGACATTACCGGCGTTGTCTCCACCCCAATGCCGTCTGAAAACGACAGCGAAAATCTGTTTGATAGCGCATCTAACTACCCGACGGGCAACAAACCCGATACACGCAATGCCTTTGGTTCATCAGGCAAAACCGCGCCTATGCCTTACCAAGCCGCGCGTACACCGCAACAACGCAGCCTGTCCCTACGAGAAAGCCGCGCGGCCATGAATACTTATGCCGAGCTCTACAAAAAAACCGACGACATCGACCTTGAGTTGAGCCAATTCGAACAGGCACGTTTCGGCAATATGCCGTCTGAAATGCCTACTCCCAAAACAGATACGCCGCTTTCAGACGGCCTTCCATCACAATCCGAACTGCCGCCGCTCGGTTTTGCTATTGCCCAATTACTTGGCATCTACATTCTTGCCCAAGCAGAAGACAGCCTGTTGCTCATAGATATGCACGCTGCTGCCGAACGCGTCAACTACGAGAAAATGAAACGCCAACGTCAGGAAAACGGCAACCTGCAAAGCCAGCGCCTGCTTATTCCCGTAACCTTTGCCGCGTCCCACGAAGAATGCGCCGCCCTTGCCGATCATGCCGAAATGCTGACAGGCTTTGGCTTGGAATTGTCCGACATGGGCGGCAATACCCTTGCCGTCCGCGCAGTTCCTGCCATGCTCGGTAAAGCCGACGTCGTTTCGCTGGCCAAAGATGTATTGGGCGAACTCGCCCAAGTCGGCAGCAGCCAAACCATCGAAGAACACGAAAACCACATCCTTGCCACCATGTCCTGCCACGGCTCAGTCCGCGCCGGCCGCCAGCTTACGCTGCCAGAAATGAATGCGCTCCTGCGCGATATGGAAAACACCCCGCGCAGCAACCAGTGCAACCACGGTCGTCCGACTTGGGTCAAACTGACTTTAAAAGAATTGGATGCGTTGTTTTTACGCGGACAGTAACGCCGATAAAAAGGCCGTCTGAAAATGCTTTCAGACGGCCTTTCAACTATTCGCCCTTAACGAATATCCATAGGTGCAAACGATTTCACGGTTTCATCAATCGCTTTAACACGGGTCAGGAAGTCTTCCAATTGGGCAAGCGGCAATGCGCTTGGTCCATCGCATTTGGCTTGGTCGGGATTGGCATGAGATTCAAGGAACAAACCGGCCAATCGGGTTGCCATACCGGCAAGTGCCAAGTCCAATACTTGGGCGCGACGTCCGCCTGATGCGGCGGCACCAGATTCGCGCGTTTGCAGGGAATGGGTGACGTCAAAAATAACGGGCAGGTTGTTACACGTTTTTTTCATCACACTAAAGCCGAGCATATCCACTACCAAGTTGTCGTAGCCGAAGTTTGCACCGCGTTCGCACAAAATGATTTGCTCGTTGCCTGCTTCTTGGAATTTCTCCACAATGTTTTTCATTTGAGACGGGCTGAGGAATTGCGGTTTTTTGATGTTGATGACATTGCCGGTTCTCGCCATTGCCACCACCAAATCGGTTTGGCGCGCCAAAAAGGCAGGCAGCTGGATGACATCGCAGACTTCAGCAACCGGTTGGCATTGGTAAGGCTCGTGAACGTCGGTAATCACGGGAACGTTAAACTCGCGTTTCACCGCTTGAAAAATCTTCATGCCTTCGTCCAAACCCACACCGCGGAAAGAGTGAATAGAAGAGCGGTTTGCCTTGTCGAAAGAGGCTTTAAACACGTAAGGGATGCCGAGTTTATCGGTTACTTTAACGTATTGATCACAGGCTTTCAGCGTAGAGTCGAGGTCTTCAAGGACATTGATGCCGCCGAAAAGGGTAAAGGGCGCATCGTTGCTGACGGTGATGTTGTTGATTTGGATATTCACGGGAAAGCCTTTCAGATAAGTTGAATTTGGGAAACAGGCCGTCTGAAACGTTTCAGACGGCCTTTGTTTGAATATTACAACACGGTGTGCGGCGGCTCATAAGAAATCACGTCGCGGATTTTATTGTTCTCATCGACGAGGACGACTTTCGGCTCATGCGCTGCAATTTCGGGTTCGGACAACATAACGTAAGACATGATAATCACGATGTCGCCTTTTTGAACCAAACGCGCGGCCGCGCCATTGAGACAAACGACACCACTGCCGCGTTCGCCGGGGATGGTGTAGGTTTCAAGGCGTTCGCCGTTGTTATTGTTGACGATGGCGACTTTTTCGTTAACGCAAATACCTGCCGCATCCAGCAGGTCTTGGTCAACGGTAATGCTGCCGACGTAGTTGAGGTCGGCTTCGGTAACGGTGGCACGGTGGATTTTGCCGCCGAGCATGGTACGGAACATGGGTTTCCTTTTTGATTGTGGGTTGATTTGCGGTTTTAACTTCTGGGAAGTTAAAACCGCTGTTTGTGTGATTGAGGATTAGTTATTGGGAAAGTCTGCTTCGTCAAACTCAGGTTCTGGGTCGCTTTGCAGGACTTTTCCGTTTAATTTCAACTCGCTGTTTTGCAGAGTCAGATGGGTTTTGACATTATTGTCTTCTAAGGTCAGATATTTCTCGCTTGCCATGCTTTTAATGGTGCTATCCACCATCAGGCGCAAGGTTTCGTTGATATCGTCGATGCTGGCGCGGCCTGCGGCTTCATCTTCGGTATTAACGCTAAACAGGCTGCTTGCTTGGTTGACGGCGAGCTGCTCCAACAATTTTTGCGGTACGCTCATGTTGAAGTCGGCTTCGGTTTTCTTCAGCATATCGCCCAAGTTGTTGAGGTCTTTGGCGGCCAAACCTTTAAACGCAAGCTTGCCGCTGACATCGACATCGCCATGAGGCATAGTGAATTTGAAGGTTTTGACGTTCAAAACCGGATTGTTGGTAAACAGGCCTGAAGCCTCGTTTTTGGCCGTCTGAATCAAGGAAGCCTGGATTTCTTCTTCGCTCATTTTCTTCACGGACACTTCGGCAATTTTGTTTTTCAATGCCAGAAGTGATGCGGCATCCAAATGCTCGGCAGCAACATTGATGTCCAGAGGGCCGTATTTATCTTCGCCATAGGTCAGGCTTTCAAATTGGAAGCGGCCTTCGCTGTTGATGAATTTATCGACTTCGCCGGTCTGCGTATCGAAACGCAGTTTGCTGACTTCGATTTTAGACGGAGCAATCGTGCCGGTTGGATTGATGAATGCACCGATTTGCAGGTTGGTCACAAGGTTGACCAGTTCGTTCAACTTAACGTTGTAATCGATGTTTTCTTTCCATTGCAGCAGGAATTTATCCAGCGTAATGCTGCTCTTGCCCAAAGAAAGTTTGGTCAGGCCGTCTTCCGTTTCGGATTGGAAGCGCAGGTTTTCCAAAGACACATCGCCTTTATCGGCCAATTTGACTTGTAAAGACGGCGCAAGGTAATCGTGGCGATAGCTTTTGAAGCCTTGGCTGTAATCGGTATTGCCGCTAAAGCCTTTCCAGTTGAGCTTGATACCGGAGAGCTCTTCATAGTCGAAGGCGGGGATATTGAGGCTGAGTTTGCCGTCGCCGGAAAGGTAAACCGTATTGGTCATGGTCAACGGCGTTTGCTGACCGAAGAAGCGGTCCAAAACTTTTTTGGTTTCCGGATGGTATTGGAACTCGGTTTCCACATGGGCGCGAGTGCCGAAACCGCCGGCAAACGGGCCGTGTGTCACGTGGTTGATGACCGTAATCGGCTCTTGCAGGACGGTTTTCAAATTGTCCGGCAGGTATTTTTGCGTATTTTGAAGCAGGGTCGGCTTGAGGCGGATGACGGTGGTCTCGGTTGAACTGAACCAGCCGCGATCGTATTGGTGGGACTCAACGGTCAGGAAACCGGATTCCTGCAACAGCTTTTGTTGCTCGGTCAGGCTTTCTTCCGCTTTGACACCAAGATAATAAGGCGTGCCGAGCACAGCGGCGACAACAATGGCGGCAGTCGGGATAAGATACTTTTTCATCACTTCAAACAGATTAGGTTCAAAGCGTAAAGCATAGCATTTTTTAGCTGTTTTGTCTTATCCGCCGTTTCAGACGGCCTTTAGGTAAAGATTGTGATATTATGCAAACATAAACGATTTTTACACTTTTGGCAGGCCTTACCCTATCTGCCAAAATGTCATTAAAGGTTTGCAAATGCTTTTATTCATTGATAATTACGACAGCTTCACCTACAACATCGTCCAATACTTTGCCGAATTGGGGCAGGAAGTTTTGGTTCGCTGCAACGATGAAATCACCATCGAAGAAATCGAAGCCCTGAAACCGCAATATCTGGTCATTGGCCCCGGCCCTTGTTCCCCTAAAGAAGCAGGCATTTCTGTTGCAGCCATGCAGCACTTTGCCGGCAGGCTGCCCGTCATGGGCGTGTGCCTTGGCCATCAAACCATGGGCGAAGCGTTCGGCGGCAATGTCGTGCGCGCGCAAACGATGATGCACGGCAAAGTCTCCCCCGTTTTCCATCACGACACAGGCATGTTTAAAGACCTGCCCAATCCGGTCAACTGCACGCGCTACCACAGCCTGGCCATCGACCGCGCCACCCTGCCCGACTGCCTCGAAATTACCGCATGGACGGAAGACGGCGAAATCATGGGCGTACGCCACAAAGAATATGCCGTCGAAGGCGTACAGTTCCACCCCGAAGCCCTGCTGACCGAACACGGCCACGATATGCTGAAAAACTTCCTGGAAGAATTCAAAGACTATCGTCCGCAAAAATCTTAATGAAAGGCCGTCTGAAAGGTGTTTGACAGTGTTCAAACCGCATTTTCAGACGGCCTGAATCACATCGGACACGAACAAAGGAAAAATCATGATTACCCCTCAACAAGCGATTGAACGCCTCATCAGTAACAACGAACTTTTCTACGATGAAATGACCGACCTCATGCGCCAAATCATGAGCGGCCAAGTTCCGCCCGAGCAAATCGCCGCCATCCTGACCGGCCTGCGGATTAAAGTTGAAACCGTTTCCGAGATTACCGCCGCAGCCAGCGTGATGCGTGAATTTGCCACCAAAGTGCCATTGGAAAACGCCGATGACTTGGTCGATATTGTCGGCACGGGCGGCGACGGTGCCAAAACTTTCAATATTTCCACGACTTCCATGTTTGTCGCGGCTGCAGCGGGCGCGAAAGTCGCCAAACACGGCGGCCGCTCCGTTTCTTCATCCAGCGGCGCTGCCGATGTCATGGAACAAATGGGCGCCAACCTCAACCTCAACCCCGAACAGGTTGCCCAAAGCATTCAGCAAACCGGCATCGGCTTTATGTTCGCGCCCAACCATCACAGCGCCATGCGCTATGTTGCCCCAGTCCGCCGCTCGCTCGGCTTCCGCAGCATCTTCAATATCTTGGGCCCGCTGACCAACCCTGCCGGTGCGGCAAACCAACTGTTGGGCGTATTCCACATCGACTTGTGCGGCATTCTTTCCCGCGTATTGCAACAGCTTGGTTCCAAACATGTTTTGGTTGTGTGCGGCGAAGGCGGTTTGGATGAAATCACGCTGACCGGCAAAACCCGCGTTGCCGAACTGAAAGACGGCAAAATCACCGAATACGACATCAGCCCAGCCGATTTCGGCATGGAAGTCCGCCGCAATTTAGACGAAATCAAAGTCGAAAACGCGCAAGAATCCCTGCAAAAAATGAACGAAGTGTTGGACGGCAAAGCCGGTGCCGCACGCGATATCGTCGTCCTTAATGCCGCTGCCGCGCTCTATGCAGGAAATGTGGTTGCTTCGCTGGCAGATGGTGTCAAAGCCGCTCAAGAAGCCATCGACTCCGGCAAAGCCAAAGCCAAAAAAGACGAATTTATCGAATTTGGCAAACAGTTTGCCTAAACTTTAAAACCATAAAACAAAGGCCGTCTGAAAAATCTTTCAGACGGCCTTTTATTCTTTAAATATTAAAATTTTCTTTTAATATCATTAATTAAGCTTTCAGCTTTTTCTTTGGCTTCATCAACCAAATGCTCGGCTTCTTCTTTGCCTTTTTGCAAAACATCGCTGCCTTTTTCTTCAATGTTGCCGACCACTTCTTTTACTTTGCCAACGCCTTGTTGAATCAAGCCCTCAGCTTCAAGTTTAGCATTGCCGGATACGTCTCCAACCACTTCTTTTACTTTACCGCTGATTTTATCTAATTCGCCGCTCATGGCCATACTCCTAGATTAAATGTTGATAAGAATTAGTGCTTCATTACCTGATATTGGGAACTTTGCTTTAGCTTTAAAGGCCGTTGAAAGCCAAAACATGACAAAACGAGTTAAGTAGGGTTAGTCCATCTGTTTCAATATTGCTTCGGCTACTGCCTTGCCTATCATCTTACTGCCGAACTCATTGAAATGAAGTCCGTCACACAGCATCACATCAGTCAAATCCTGCCCAAACATCAGACTGTATAAATCGTTGACGGCAAAACCATATTGCCTTGCCAAATCCTTAGCCACAAGGTTATAGGCCTTCAAGTCGTCCAGATAACGGCGCGAGGGTTTGACGATATTGTGTACGCTTTCCAAAAAGGGCGTGCTGCTCGCCCAAATAATTTTTGCACCTGTCTGTTTCAGATAATCAAAAATTCGGGTCAGGTTGTTGCGGTAGGTTTCTATATCGGCCACCGGCTCATTACAGCCTTGATTGTGACGGATGTCGTGCAAACCGCAGTTGATGTGGATAATGTCTCCCACAGTCGCGCCCTCTGTCCATTGCCCGATATGCTCTAGCACATCATACGACGAGCGGCAGTTTTCCGATGGAGAAACAATATCCGCCTCAGGCAAAGCGGCGCGTGTGTAAGGCTCCGATGTAAGCCGAACGGAATCGCCGATTAAGTAAACGGTCATTTTTGTTCTCCTCCCTTTATTTGAACCAACAGCAAGGCCGTCTGAAATATCACTTATATTATTATAAGAGTGCTATTTCAGACGGCCTTAACTTCAGTCAAATTCTATCGTTAAATCATAAATTAATGCTGACTGTTTTTATAAAAATCAATTAATTGCTTGGCCTGCAACATGGGTAGGCCAAAATGGTCGCTCACGACTTTCAAATCCTTCCACTCCTGACCAGTCAGATTCTGCCCAACCCATTTGAGGTTTTCCGGATTGCTTTTGATTTTCTCAAAATACGCCTGCTTGCGTTTCCAGTTGCGCGACCACACCAGCAACATGGTAAAAATACATAAAACAATCAATACAATATTGGTAAACAACATCATGTCCATACGACAAACTCCCGCTTGAGTCTCAAAATCAGAAAATATGAATTAAAGGCCGTCTGAAAAACAGTCTTCAGACGGCCTTTATATTATCACTCAATCTTCACCCGTTTCAGGCGTAAGGCATTACTCAATACCGAAACCGAGCTTGCTGCCATTGCCGCACCTGCGATAACAGGGTTTAGAAAGCCGAGTGCGGCGAGCGGGATGCCCAAGATATTGTAGAAGAAGGCGAAAAACAGGTTTTGCTTGATGTTTTTCAAAGTTGCCTGCGATACCAGCAGGGCATCGGCGAGTTGGTTGACCGAATGCTGCATCAGCGTGGCGGATGCGGTGTGTTCGGCAACGTCCGCACCGCCTTTCATAGCGAAGCTGACGTTGGCGGCAGCGAGCGCAGGCGCGTCGTTGATGCCGTCGCCGACCATTGCCACGGTTTTGCCGGCGGCTTTGAGTTTTTGCACTTCGGCGGCTTTGTCGCGCGGACTCATGTTGCCGAAGGCGTGTGCGATGCCCAACTGTTTGGCGACATATTCGACCGTGCCTTGGTTATCGCCGCTCATGATGTAAACATCGATATTGTGTTTTTTCAGACGGCCTATGGCTTCGGCGGTATCGGCTTTCAATGCGTCGGCAAGTGCGAATGCGCCGATAGGTTTGTTGTCAACTGAGACTGCAACAATGCTTGCAATATCCCAAACGCCGTCTGAAAACTTCGGCAAGGTCAGTTCGGCAAATTCGGCTTTGCCTGCTTTCAGCAAACCCACGCCTTCCACTTCGGCGGTAATGCCTGCGCCGACAACGGTTTGTGCGTTTTGTGCGGTGGGAATCTCCAAGCCGCGCTCTTGGGCGGCGGAAACGATGGCTCGGGCAAGCGGATGAGCGGCGTTTTGTTCGACGGCAGCGGCGATGCAATACAAATCGTCTTCGTCAAAGCCGCTGTCGGGAACACAATAAACGGCGGCAACCTGCGGCCTGCCTTCGGTCAGCGTGCCGGTTTTGTCCAACACGACGGCATCGACGTGGGCAGCTTCTTCCATTGCCGCCGCGTCTTTAAACCAAATGCCGTGTTTCACCGCCTTGCCCATGCCGACCATAATCGCGGCAGGGGTTGCCAGACCAAGCGCGCACGGACAAGCAATCACCAAAACGGCAACGGCATGCATCAGCGCAACCGTCCAATCGCTTTTAATCAGCCAAGTAACGATAAAGGTCAAAAGCGCGATGCCTACGACGGCAGGCACAAACACCGCCGCCGCTTTATCGGCTACGCGCGCAATCGGTGCTTTACTGCCTTGTGCTTCAGAGAGCGCGTTCATCATGTCGCCGAGCAGGGTTTGGCTGCCGAGCTGTGTGGCGCGGTACACCACGCTGCCTTCGGTCATCAGCGCGCCCGCTAACACTTTGCCGCCCGCCTTTTTCTCTTCGGGATTGGATTCGCCGGTGAGGTGGCTCTCGTCCGCCCAGCCGCTGCCGCTTTCGATAATGCCGTCGGCGGCAATGCGTTCGCCGTGATTGGCGCGGATAAGGTCGCCGATTTGTACTTGGTCGATGGGCAGTTGTTTCCATTCGCCATCGCGTTGCACGTTCACTTGGGTCGGCGTGAGTTTCAGCAGTAGGCCCAAGCTGTTCAGGCTGGATTTTTTGGTGCGGTGTTCCAAAAATTTACCCAGCGACACAAAACCGATCACCATCACGCCTACTTCAAAATACACGTGTGCCATGCCGTGCGCCGCGTGCGGGCTGAAAAACAGCATATAAACGGAATACAGGTAAATCGATACCGTGCCGATGGTAACCAACACGTCCATGTTCGCCAACCCGCCCTTAATGCTTGCCCACGCGCTTTTGTAAAACGGCACCGCCAGCCAAAGCTGCACCACGCTCGCCAGCGCAAACTGCCATACAGGCGGAATCATCCAATCGTGCCGCCCGATCATCATGCCTGCCATGCCAATTAAAAACGGAATATTGATGGCCAACAAAAGCCACAGCCTCCAGCCAATATGATGTTCTGCTTCAGGTTGCGGCAATGTATCTTCCGTCTTTTCCTTCGCGCCGTAACCGGTTTTCTCAATGATTTTGGCAATGTCGGCTGCGGAGGTTTTGCTGTCGTCAAATGTAACCTGCGCCTCCTCGCTGGCAAAGTTCACCCCCGCCGATTCGACAAAATCTTTTTTGTTCAACACTTTTTCAATACGCGAAGCGCAGGCCTGACAGGTCATGCCTTCGAT
>NZ_JBQCTZ010000030.1:0-29118 GCF_051963715.1 Neisseria sp. P0001.S005
TTCAGCTCATCGTTGCGGCTAGTTGTTTTGATATCTGAAATACCCATTGCACTATTGCCTAATAAGCCTGTCAAATGAACCTGTCTATTATCCTTAGCTTCATTGACAGTAATTTTAAAATTCCGAATATCTTCCAACTTAATTTCATCAGTGAAAAAGCAGCCGGATAATATCAAGCCTATTACTCCCAGCATGCTGCCTTAATTTTCATCATCATTTCCTGATCAATTTATTAGCCGTAGAGTGGATTATTGAATCTGACAGTTTTGCTATTTTCAGACGACCTTTTTATACTGCTTCTGTATTCACACTTAAAGCATGCATGCGTGCCGCACACTCCCCTGTATGTAGGTTTGACGTGCACTATTTAAAAACATGATGAGCGGAGATATTTGGCTGCACAACGGCTGCCTGAAAATCAGCCCGAGTCGCCATGTCAAGCTGGAAGCGTGGGATGCCATTGATGCAGACGATGTAATTTTATCATTGGATAACAGCCCTGAAGAAATCGGAGCAGGTTTAAGGTTGGCATTGAGCCACTGCCGATAATATTTGGCAAAAGGTCGTCTGAAAACTGGAAAAATGTTTCAGACGACCTTTTTTTACACTCAAAGCCCGCGTGCGTACCGTATACACCCTACCTGCAGGTTTAATGCGGGCTACGGCTTGTTAGGGCTTAAATATTTCTTCTCGATGCCACTTAAAGTATTTTTCGCTATCAGGGTGAATTTTTAATTTTGTATCAGTTGAGATGCCTAGTCGGAACAGGTTTTTTTCAGAAAGCCTTTTGCTAATACGGATTTTGCCATCTGGCTCAAACGTAATCAGCCCACTATCAAACAAGGCATCAATGTTTGGGGCGAGCATCAAGCCGTTGTATGGGTCAAGCCGTTGCCATTCTTCATCATCCTTGCAGTCGCGCCAAGGTTTGATATGGCTGGCAATCAGCAATTCAGGCATATCCACGCCGCAGATGGGGCATTGCGGATACCGTTCCAATACGCCGTTTCTGAATTCGCCTTGACCTATGCGGGCGTTAATCAGGCGCTGGATTTCGGTTTTGGCTTCTTCGGTTGTGGCGTTTTCTAAGCGTTGGTTAAGTTCATCTAAATCATTTTCCAAAGATTGTTGATAGGCTACCTGAAAAGTGGGTATTTCAATGTATTCGCTGGGGACGTAATCTTCCATACAATGTCCGCATCCGGTTAAATGTTTATTATATTTCTGCCGAGAATAAGCCTCTAATGCAGGAATGGAATTAGAACAAACTTTATAATAAGGGTTTGATTCAGTAGTGTAGTTACCATTCTCATTGCTGATACATGGTTTCCTCTTTATTCCTTGTACACGATGTATCATAGGATATTTAGAAATGGGTTTGCCTTCTTTGTTTATATTTAATATATAACCATCAGGGTTGTTCTCTCTCCATTTCAAATATTCGGCATCATTAGGCTCATCTTTAAAAATTTTGAGTTCGGGCATAATATTTCCTTTGAAAATAAACATACGCTGGATTATTAGAAATTTCACAGACCTGTAAAAAAATGAATGTTAGATTTTGTTCCAAACTACGTCAGAAATGCCCACAACGGTATTTCATTTGTTGCTTGCTGTTCCAATCGGCATCATAAATCTTTTGCCTACTACATGAAAAGTTTTTCCAAGCAGATGTAGGTCGGATTCTAGAATCCGACAGCTTAATACGGGAGATTTTGTCGGATACAAGTATCCGACCTACAAATTTTGGATAAGGAAAGGCCGTCTGAAAATTTTTCAGACGGCCTTTTTTTAACCTCTCTATTTCACCATCACCCTTTCTTTCAAAGTCTTCAATACGTTCTTCACTGTATTAATCCGCACTTCGATATTTTCCATCTCCGCGGTAAATCGCAGCTTATCCGCGCCGGCAAGGCGGTATTTTTTGTCGTTCTGAATCAGCAGGATAATTTCGGTTGGATCGACATTGTTGTTTTTGCCAAAGGTTACCGTTACCGCTTCGCTGGTCGCATCAATGGCGTCTATACCCAATTCTTTTGCCATAAGCCGTATGTGGTGGCTTTCGATGAGGGTTTTGACGGGTTGTTCGGGCAAGCCGAAGCGGTCGACCAGTTCTTCATGTATGGCGTTGATTTGTTGCACGGTTTCGCAGACGGCGAGGCGTTTGTAGAGGACGAGGCGCTCGTGGATGTCGGGGCAGTAGTCTTCAGGCAGTAATGCCGGGCTGTGCAGTTTGATTTCGGTGGTAATGCCCAATGGAGCGTCAAGGTCGGGCTGGCGGCCTTTTTTGAGGTCGCGCACGGCTTGTTTGAGCATTTCGGTGTAGAGCGTGAAGCCGACCTGTATCATTTCGCCGGATTGTCCTTCGCCAAGGATTTCGCCTGCGCCGCGGATTTCCAAATCCTGCATGGCGAGGGTGAAACCTGCGCCGAGTTCGTCTGCCGCGGCGATGGCGTCGAGGCGTTTTTCTGCGTCTTTGGTGATGTATTCGGGCGTGAGCAGGTAGGCGTAGGCTTGGTGGTGGCTGCGGCCGACGCGCCCGCGAAGTTGGTGCAGTTGTGCCAGTCCGAATTTGTCGGCGCGGTTGATGATGATGGTGTTGGCGTTGGGGATGTCGATGCCGGTTTCGATGATGGTGGAACAGAGCAACACGTTAAATCGTTGCTGTAAAAAGTCGCGCATGACTTGCTCCAGCTCGCGCTCGCGCAGTTGTCCATGCGCCACGCCGATGCGGGCTTCGGGCAACAGGGTTTCCAGCCGCTCACGCATATTTTCAATCGTATCCACTTCATTGTGCAGGAAAAACACTTGTCCACCGCGTTTGAGTTCGCGCAATACGGCTTCACGCACGCTGCCTTCGCTGAAGGGTTTGACAAAGGTTTTGACGGCGAGGCGGCGGCTGGGCGCGGTGGTAATCAACGAGAAGTCGCGCAAGCCTTCGAGCGCCATGCTGAGGGTGCGCGGAATCGGCGTGGCGGTCATGGTGAGGATATCGACATTGGCTCGCAGGCGTTTGAGTTGCTCTTTCTGACGCACGCCGAAGCGGTGTTCTTCATCGATGATGACCAGTCCTAAGTTTTTGAATTTTATGTCGTCCTGCACCAGTTTGTGCGTGCCGATAACAATATCGACCGTGCCATCCGCCATGCCTTCCAGCGCGGCTTTGGTGGCTTTGCTGTTGTTGAAACGCGAAAGGCTGGCGACTTTCACAGGGAAATCGGCGAAGCGGTCGGCGAAGTTTTGCGCGTGCTGCTCGACCAGAAGCGTGGTCGGGGCGAGTACGGCGACCTGTTTGCCGCCCATCACCGCTACAAACGCGGCGCGCAGGGCGACTTCGGTTTTGCCGAAGCCAACATCGCCGCATACGAGGCGGTCCATCGGCTTCGCCTGTGTCAAATCCTTAATCACAGCGGCAATGGCGGCAGCCTGGTCTTCGGTTTCTTCATAGCCGAAACCGTCGGCAAATGCCTGATAGTCCATCTCGTTGATTTCAAACTTGTGTCCCGATTGGGCGGCGCGTTGGGCGTAGAGATTGAGCAACTCGGCAGCGGTGTCGCGCGCCTTTTCGGCGGCTTTGCGTTTTGCCTTGTTCCACGCGCCGCTACCGAGCTTGTGCAAAGCTACGTTTTCATGCGCCTGGCCGGAGTAGCGGCTGATTAAATGCAGTTGCGAAACAGGCACATAAAGCTGCGCTTCGCCCGCGTATTCGAGCAACATCATTTCGTTGGTTTCATCTCCCAAGTCCATTGTGACCAAGCCCATATATCGGCCGATACCGTGTTCTTCGTGTACGATGGGGTCGCCGATGTTGATTTCGGCAAGGTCGCGCAACAGGCCGTCTGAAATGGCGGCGTGTTTCTTACGATGATGTTTGCGCGAGCGGGCAACATATTGATAAAGATCGGATTCGGTAATGACCGCAATGTTTTGATCTTCTAATTTAAACCCGTAAGCCAACGGCGCCACTGTAATCATCAGCGGCTCATGTGCCGACAAGAAGCCTTGCCAATCAGACACGCTTTTGGCTTTCAAACCGTTTTGCTGCAAGAAACCGAGCATGGTTTCGCGCCGTCCCAAACTTTCGGCGCACAGCAGAATCCGTCCATCAAAGGCCGTCTGAAAATCCTTCAACGCCTGCAACGGTTCATCTGCTTGGCGGTTGACGGCCAAGTTTGGCAACGTATGTTCATCACCAAAAATATCCGGCAATACCTGACCATAATTTTTCAGACGGCCTGCAAAGACATCAGCAGAAAGATACAAATGCTGTGGGAGCAAAGGCGGATAGGTCTCGTCGCCCTGCGCCATGGCGTAACGCGATTTAACGTCGCTCCAAAAACGGTTTGCCTCGGCATGAACGTCGCCCAGAGAGACAAACAGCGCATCTTCGCCGATATAGTCAAACAGCGTTTCCAGCTCATTTTCAAAAAACAGCGGCAGGTAATATTCCACGCCCACGCCGAAGTGGCCGTTGCTGACGGCTTTGTACACAGCCGCATCGTTCGGATTGCCATCAACTTCCTCGCGGAAGCGGCTGCGGAAAATCTTTTGCGCCTCGCTGTCGGTGGGGAACTCGTGTGCCGGCAGCAGGCGGATTTCGGAAACGGGAGAAATGGTACGTTGCGTTTCGGTATCGAAGGTTTTAATGCTGTCGATTTCATCGTCAAACAAATCGATGCGGTAGGGCATTTCGCTGCCCATCGGGAACAAATCAACAATGCCGCCGCGCACGGCAAACTCGCCCGCCGCAACAACGTGGGAAACATGGTTATAACCCGCATCTACCAAATCGGTTTTCAGACGACCTATATCCAAAGTCTGCCCCGTTTTCAGCCAAAACGTGCGCCCTGCCAGAAACGGCACAGGTAGCAGCTTCTGCATCGCCGTAGCAACCGGTACGAACAACACGTCCGCCGTGCCGCTTTTAATCTGCCACAATGCCGACAAGCGCTCCGACACCAAATCCTGATGCGGTGAAAAACGCTCGTAAGGCAGCGTTTCCCAGTCAGGTAGGAACACGGCCGTATCGTGTGGACGGAAAAACAGCCAGGCCGTCTGAAGGCGTAGCGCCTGTTCCGCATCTTGGGTCAAGACAACCTTGAGCTGCTTATGCGGCAGATAACGCGCCAAAGCCAAAGGCAGCGAGCCTTGAGACAGATTGAGCCAACGGGATTTTTCACGGGGTTTGGGAATCGGATAGGTCATGATAAAATAGTTTGTAATAAATAAATACAAGCACCATAGGCCGTCTGAAAAATTTTCAGACGGCCTTTAGCGATTAAATAGATTTTCAATTTTACTGGATACAGGTTTAAAAGAATATAAGGCCTTACATTCAGACGGCCACACCCGCCAGTTTTCCAATAAATCCGGTTATCACCAATGCCGCAACGCCCCATAGGCACACGCGCAAAACGGCAGGAACGACAGGTGCCCCTCCGAGTTTGGCGGAGGCATAGCCCAGTCCTGCCAGTCCGCACAAAGTGGAAACTGCCAAGGCCGGAACAATGGCGGTAGAAGCTGTCAATGCGACCAGTAAAGGCAAAATTGCGCCGGCACAAAATGAAGCGGCAGAAGCCAGCGCGGCCTGTATGGGTTGGGCGGCAGAGGTTTCGGTAATGCCGATTTCGTCACGTGCGTGGGCGGCGAGTGCATCGTGCTCCATCAAGGCTTTGGCCACCTCTGCGGCGAGCGGGTCGGACAAACCGCGGCGGCGGTAAATTTCCGTCAGCTCTTCCAACTCCGCATCAGGATTATTTGCCAATTCGTAGCATTCTTTGTGTAAATCGGCTTTTTCCGTATCCGATTGGCTGGACACGGAAACGTACTCCCCCGCCGCCATTGACACCGCGCCCCCGATAAGCGCCGAAACGCCGGTCAACAGCAGGGTTGGGAAATCTGGCGCGGCAGCGGCTACGCCCGTCAACAGCGAGGCAGTGGAAATCAGGCCGTCATTGGCACCCAATACGCTTGCCCGAAGCCAGTTGTTGCGGTCGCTGAAATGACGTTCGCTGTGGTGTGAATACATATATGCTCCGATAAATTGGCGGTTTCCAAATGATAACATTGTATTGTTTTTTGAAATCCATGTCAGTTTATCCCTTCAAATCAAGCATCCTTAAATCTTTCTGCGGCCATTTCAAACCATAAAAGCCAACACTCCTCTTTGGATTTTTTCAGACGGCCTGAACGCTTTTACAAGTAAATTTATTGTTCCAAGTCATGGCATTATCACAAGACAGTTTTGTACTGCTTGGTTTATCGGCTTAAAGATGCTATCTTTATGAATCTTTCCACTCCTCAATCCATTGAAAGGATGTATCATGGCCGAAGAAAACAAAATCAAAGTAAACGATTTGCCTGAAGATAAAAAAGAGCAAACCGAAGAAACCGAGCTGCCCGTTATCAACAACGAAGAAAAACGCGGCGGTCATGGCGAAGGCGGTTGCTGCGGCGCATGCGGCGGCTAAATCTTCCCGATAAAGCCTCCGAGGCCGTCTGAAAAGTCTTACTTTTCAGACGGCCTTTTCCTTTCTAAACACTTACAGGTAAATCAATGAAAGGATGCGGGAGAAGAATTTAAACACAACCGCGTTTGTGCTACATTCACATCTTTACAAACCACAACAATCTGCCCCCGCAGACACACAAGGAAGAAAAAAATGTTTTGGTATATCGTCAGCTTTTTCGCCATTATCGTTTCCCTGCTCGCCCTCTGGGTCAACGCCAGCGCGTTCGGTATGCAGGACGACGGCACGCCGCAATCCGAATATGAAAAAATGTTGGGTTTGGGTGCGAAATTGAAAGATAAAGAGACAGCCGCAAAAGAGCGCGAAGCGGCGCGCTTTCACCCTGACGATTAAGCCTTATTAACTGGACAATCTTGCCGAACTGGGCTAATGTTCCAAACGCATAATGCACACCAACACAACTATACGAGAAGGTAAGAGAAATGACTGTACGAATCGAACACGATTTACTGGGCGACCGCGAGATCCCTGCTGAAGTATATTGGGGCATCCATACTTTGCGCGCCATTGAAAACTTTAAAATTTCCACACAAAAAATTTCCGACGTACCGCAATTTGTCCGCAGCATGGTCATGGTTAAAAAAGCCACTGCGCAAGCCAACGGCGCATTGGGTGCCATCAAGCCGGAAATCGCGGCCGCCATCGAAAAAGCCTGCGATGAAGTATTGGTCAAAGGCCGCTGCCTCGACCAATTCCCGTCCGACGTTTATCAAGGCGGCGCCGGTACTTCGGTCAACATGAATACCAACGAAGTCATTGCCAACCTCGCATTGGAAGTCTTGGGTCACGAAAAAGGCCACTACGACATCGTCAATCCGATGGACCATGTCAACGCCAGCCAATCCACCAACGATGCCTACCCTACCGGCTTCCGCCTTGCCGTGTATTACAGCATCGGCGAATTGCTCGACAAACTGGCCATCCTGAAAAACGCCTTTGCCGCCAAAGCCGAAGAGTTTAAAGATGTTTTGAAAATGGGCCGCACCCAGCTTCAAGATGCTGTGCCGATGACTGCCGGCCAAGAATTCCAGTCTTTCCAAGTGTTGTTGGAAGAAGAAATCCTCAACCTAGACCGCACCCGCTCCCTGCTGCTTGAAGTCAACCTCGGCGCCACCGCCATCGGTACAGGCGTGAATACGCCTAAAGGCTATGCAGCTTTGGTTGTTGAGAAACTCTCCGAAGTCAGCGGTCTGCCTTGCAAACTGACTGAAAACCTGATCGAAGCGACCTCCGACTGCGGCGCATATGTAATGGTACACGGCGCATTGAAACGCACAGCCGTCAAACTGTCCAAAATCTGTAACGACTTGCGCCTGCTCTCTTCCGGTCCACGTGCCGGTTTGAAAGAAATCAACCTGCCTGAATTGCAGGCCGGTTCTTCCATCATGCCAGCCAAAGTCAATCCCGTGATTCCCGAAGTCGTCAACCAAGTCTGCTTCAAAGTCATCGGCAACGACACCACCATCACTTTCGCAGCCGAAGCAGGTCAGTTGCAGCTGAACGTTATGGAGCCGGTCATCGCCCAATGTATGTTTGAAACCATTTCCCTCTTGGGCAACGCCGCGGTCAACCTAGCCGACAAATGCGTCAAAGGCATTACGGTCAACCGCGAAATCTGCGAACGCTACGTTTTCAACTCCATCGGTTTGGTTACTTATTTGAATCCGTACATCGGCCACCACAACGGCGACTTGGTCGGCAAAATCTGCGCCCAAACCGGCAAAGGCGTGCGCGAAGTCGTACTGGAGCGCGGTTTGTTGAGCGAAGAAGAGCTCAACCGCATCCTCTCTCCTGAAAACCTGATTAATCCTCATCTGTAATCAGGATTTGAAATCAAAGGCCGTCTGAAACTTTAAACGTTTAAAGTTTCAGACGGCCTTTTCGTATTAATATTGATATTTATCGAATTTTTTTGCGAAATTCAGAATTAAAAGATAGCCTGACCGTCAGGTTTGATTTAACATGGTGTTGCCCCAGCCTGTTTCCTCATTAAGGTTATGCCGGTAATGATACCTCAAAAGGAACCGGATATTGGAATAACATCTTCATTTATTAGGAAAACCAGATGAATCAAATTACACGCGAACAAATGCTGCAAGTATTCGAAAATCGCTGTTCCACCCGTTATTACGATCCCAACAAAAAAATCAGCCAAGAAGATTTTGCAGCGATTTTAGAATTTGCCCGCCTCTCGCCCAGCTCTGTCGGCTCCGAGCCATGGAAATTCTTGGTGATTCAAAACAAAGCCCTGCGTGAGAAAATCAAGCCTTTCAGCTGGGGGATGCAATCCCAACTGGACGACTGCAGCCATCTGGTGATTATCCTTGCCAAGAAAAATGCCCGTTACGATACCCCGTTCTTCCGCAGTGTTGCCGAACGCAGAGGCCTGCAAGGAGAGCAGCTGGAAAAAGCGTTGGCAAGATACAAAAGCTTCCAAGAAACCGACATTAAAATTGCCGACGACCAACGCGCACTCTTTGACTGGAGCGGCAAGCAGACCTATATTGCTTTGGCCAATATGCTTACAGGTGCAGCGGCCATCGGCATCGATTCCTGCCCAATCGAAGGCTTCAACTACGACAAAATGAACGAAGTATTGGCAGCAGAAGGCCTGTTTGATGCCAACGAATGGGGCGTATCCGTAGCGGCAACATTCGGCTATCGCGCCAAAGAAATCACTAAAAAATCACGCAAACCGATTGAAGAAATGGTGACTTGGGTCGAATAAGCAGTTTGTATTCTCAGGGCGGCGAATGTCGCCCTTTTACTTTTTTAAAATAGTGAAGTAAATTCCGTAACAACAAATACTTCTAAATTTAAAAAATCAAAAGGCCGTCTGAAACCATGTGTCAGAAATCTTAGATTTCATTTCACACCGTTTCAGACGGCCTGATTTAATACGCTTCTACTTAAAACGATACTTTCAAACTGCCGTAGAAGGCACGGCCATGCTCGTTATAAGTTTGTGCTCCGGCAGTTGTGCGGTACAGTTTTTTGTCAAACAGATTGCTGATACCGCCACGGAGGGCCACACGTTTGTTCCAGTTGTAGCCTGCATTGATGCCCCAAATGCCGTAAGAGCCGACTTGCGTTTGGTTATGTTCAGAAGACAACGCTGCCACGCCTGCACGCGGATTGCCGTTTTGCTCCAAACGGTTGACTGCCACGCCGCGCGGCTTGGTGCGGCCGTAGTGGGTAAAGGTCAGGTTGGCATCGAAGCGTTCGTTCGGTGTCCAAGACAGTGTGCTGTTGATGGTGTGTTTCGGCACCAAAGACAATGGATTGCCTTGATAATCTTCGGATTTGTGCATGTAAGTGAAATTGTTGCTCCACTTGAGTGTGTCATGCAACGGAATCACCAAGTTGCCTTCGATACCCGAAATCGTCGCTTTCGGCGTATTTTCCCATTGCAGGAGCCAGTTGCCGATATTGCTGGTGGCAATAAGCTGGTCGCCGATCACGATTTTATTGCGGTACGCATTATGGAAATAAGTCGCGGAAGCCTGCCAGCCGTTTTTGTTGAACTCAAGACCAATCTCTTTATTGATGCTGGTTTCAGGTTTCAAATTGCTGTTGCCCATGTAGTAGCAGCGAACACTGTTCGGCGCATTGAGCGGACAACCCTGACCGCGTGTGTACAGGATAAAGTCAGGATTGGTTTGATACAAATTTGGCGCTTTGTACGCACGGGCAACACCGCCTTTGACCAACCAATTTTCGCCGATTTGATGCGAGAAGTTCAAAGCCGGACTCCAGTTGCTACCGCTGTCGCTGTTGTGGTCAAAACGGATAGCCGGAATCAGATGGGTTTTGTCGGTCAATGAAATATTGCCTTCAACGTATGCCGCCCAGTTGCGTTGAGATGCCTTACTACCGCGCGTTGCGGAGATGCCGTTAAACGCATCGGTTTTGCCTTGGTCTTTAAATCCCTGAGTATTGGAGGCAGGATCGTCCAATTTGCTGTCAGTAAATTCTGCACCAACCGTCAACACGTTATCGACACCAAGTTTAAACGGAATATTCGCTTCGCTGCTGAAACGCAGGTTTTTCAGACGGCTTTGAACAAAATCCAAGCCTGTATAGCTGCCTTCCGGACCACCGGCCAAACCTTCAGGCAAGTGGCTGTTGACTGTACGCTCATAACTGATCACGTTTTTGGTATCGCCCCATTCCCATGCGCCATCATGCGTTAAAGAATAAGCAGAACGGTATAAGCGGGCAGTTTCGGCTTTACTGTCGGCCAGAGAATTAACCAAAGCAGAACGTGGATTGCTGTTTTGCGTATCGCCGTTGTAGATATTGCCCTGACGGCTGTAGCTGCTGTCTAAAATCAGCGTTTGCGCTGGGCTGATTTTCCATTGCAGACGGCCGGCAATGTCTTTATTGCGTACGCCTTCGACACCGGCCGCGCTGTCGTTGCCGTGTCCTGCATTGATATCGGCCGCATCTGCATCCGTTTTATTCAGGTTGCCGTAAATGCGGAAGCCCAAAGTATCTTGAATAATCGGACCGCTCAAATTAAAGCCGATACGGCGGGTTGCGCCCTCTTTGCTGTCTTGCGGTTGATTGGCGTAAAGATTGACTTGGCCTTTAAATTCTTTAGACACTTTTTTGGTAACAATATTGACCACGCCGCCCATCGCACCCGACCCGTAACGTGTTGCCGCCGGGCCGCGCAAAACGGTGATGGATTCGATTTCTTCAACCGGCACCCAGTTGCTGTCGCCACGCGTATTGCGTTCACCGCGCATACTGATACGCTCGGACTGGCGCGAATTAACCGGCTTGCCGTCAATCAAAATCAAAGTGTTTTCAGGACCCATACCGCGCAAGTCGATTTGGCGTTTGTTGCCACGCTGACCTGTTGCCGTATTGCCGGTCAGGTTGACGCCCGGCATGGTGCGGACAAATTCGGAAATATCGTTGACTGCAGGACGCTTGTCGATGTCGTCTTTAGAAATACGCGATACGCCCAGCGACTGTTGCAGTTGTTTCTCGGCAGTAACGTAAACGGTATCGACTTCAGCCTGCTCAACTGCTTTCTCTTCAGCTGCGTGTGAGAATGCACTAATTAACGCCAAAGGCAAAATGGCGAGTGTGAATGTTTTCATTGCATCGTTTCTCTTTAACTTTGTTTGTTAAAAATCAAAATAAAAATTATTCGAGATTTTAAATAAACTTAACAGAGTTTTCAATGCAATTAAGAGTGATTTACAATTATTCGTTAAATTAAGCCAATAAAAATAACCAAATGCCTAATAATTAAAAAGGCCGTCTGAACCGGCATGAAAGGGAATCTGAGATTTCCATCATACCGTTCAGACGGCCTTATTCAAATTTTAATTATTTGCCTGCTGCTTTTTGCAGAAGAGCATACAATTCGTCTTTGAGTTTAAGTTTGGCTTTTTTCAGCTCTTCAATCTCTTCGGCACCGCTGGTAACAGGATTGTTAACCAAACCGGTGATTTTATCGTCCAGCTCATTGTGCTCGTCAAACAAACGGGCAAAGTGTGCATCTTCTTGTTTCAGTTTAGAAATCAAATCGCGATATTCTGGAAACATTTTGTTTTCCTCTCTTGTTAATTAAATAAAAAAGTACTGCTGTCAAAAACCAGGACGAATCAATCTTTAGCTTCATTATAACAAACACGGGCGTTTTATCCAGTCTTTTTTAAGGCGAAACTGTTTTACATCAAAATTAATAATATCAACATAAGTTAGCGCCAAAAATAGAAAGAAACGGCTTTATAGACGGCTTGCCGACTTGGGCATACAATCGGGCTTATGCGTTTACACAATGGCCGAACCACCCTATTCCGTCATATCAACGGCATGGACGGACAATTTATCCTGCTTGAGAACCATCCTTCATGGATGCCGGTCAATGATGCCGATTTCAACCATGCTGCTCCCTTGCCCGACGGTTTGGCCGTGCACGAAGAATCATTTTATCCATTTGAAAAAATAAATGCCGCCGAATCGGCAGACAATATCAAAATCTTTAGCGAAGAAGCTCTACGGCTGGAGAAAGAACGATTAAATGCAGTAGCCTTAGTAGAACTGGCAAAAAATCTTAAAGCCGCCCAAGCCGAAGCCGACTTAGCCGCGCTTCTGGAAAAAATGGATTTTCATCTAAAACAAGATGATATTTTCAAATAAACCCTTCAATCTCAGGCCGTCTGAAACCAAACACCCGACACAATTGTTGACAATGCAAGAAAAATAGTTCATCTTGAACCAATTCGCAGCACTCCATCCTATATTTTCAGCCCATCACAAAGGAATCGAGAACATGTTTTCAAAAAGCGTTACCCTCGCACAATATGACCCCGATTTGGCAGCAGCCATTGCCCAAGAAGACCAACGCCAGCAAGACCACGTCGAGCTGATTGCCTCTGAAAACTACGTCAGCTGTGCCGTCATGGAAGCCCAAGGTTCGCAATTGACCAACAAATACGCCGAAGGCTATCCGGGCAAACGCTACTACGGTGGCTGCGAATACGTTGATATTGTCGAACAATTGGCGATTGATCGCGCTAAAGAGTTGTTTGGCGCAGAATATGTCAATGTCCAACCGCACTCCGGCTCCCAAGCCAACCAAGCTGTATACGCTTCTGTTTTGAAACCGGGCGACACCATTTTGGGCATGTCTCTAGCACACGGCGGCCACTTGACCCACGGCGCAAGCGTCAACATCTCCGGCAAACTCTACAACGCCATTACTTATGGTTTGGATGAAAACGAAGTTCTCGATTATGCCGAAGTAGAACGCTTGGCTCTTGAACATAAACCTAAAATGATTGTGGCCGGTGCATCTGCCTACGCGTTGCAAATCGACTGGGCAAAATTCCGCGAAATCGCCGATAAAGTCGGCGCATACCTCTTTGTCGACATGGCGCACTATGCCGGCCTGATTGCCGGCGGCGAATATCCTAACCCCGTACCATTCTGCGACTTCGTCACCACCACCACCCACAAAACCCTGCGCGGTCCTCGCGGCGGTGTGATTTTGTGCCGTGACAATACCCACGAAAAAGCGCTGAACTCTTCCATCTTCCCAAGCCTGCAAGGCGGCCCGTTGATGCACGTTATCGCTGCCAAAGCCGTAGCATTTAAAGAAGCGTTGCAGCCTGAGTTCAAACAATACGCAAAACAAGTGAAAATCAATGCTGCCGCCATGGCGGAAGAGTTGGTTAAACGCGGTTTGCGCATCGTTTCCGGCCGTACTGAAAGCCACGTTTTCCTCGTTGACCTGCAACCGATGAAAATCACCGGCAAAGCCGCCGAAGCCGCTTTGGGCAAAGCTCACATCACCGTCAACAAAAACGCCATCCCGAACGATCCGGAAAAACCATTCGTTACCTCCGGCATCCGCATCGGCTCCGCCGCCATGACCACACGCGGCTTTAACGAAGCCGACGCGCGCGTATTGGCAAATTTGGTTGCCGACGTATTGGCCAACCCTGAAGACGAAGCCAATCTCGCCAAAGTCCGCGAACAAGTGACTGCTTTGTGCGATAAATATCCGGTTTACGGCGCATAAACATTTTGCCTTGGGTAAAATAACAGGCCGTCTGAAACTTCAGACGGCCTTTTTTTATTGCAACTTTTCTTTTAAATTTCAAAACTGTTTGTTTCGCTGACTTTGCGTATCATGCCTGCCGCGACAGTATGGTTGGTGGCTTCGTCAATCAAAATAAACGCGCCTTGTGCATGGTTGTCTTCGTATGCGGCAGCAGCGAGCGGCTGTTGGGTTTTGAAGCTGATGCTGCCGATATCGTTGAGCTTAAGCGTTTCGGTGGATTCGACGCGGCTGAGGGTGTTCACGTCCCAAACGTAGGCAATTTCGCTGATTTTTACGGGCGTGGTTTGGGTAGTGTGCTTCAGCAAATATTTGCGGCGCAGATTAAGCGGAATATCGTCAAACCAGCAAAGCGCGGCTTGAAATTGTTGTTCGGGAACAATGGCGCTGTCTGCTGAAACAATGCTGTTGCCGCGTGAAATATCGATGTCGGTATCCAAAACAACAGTCAACACCTCCCCTGCCTCGGCAGATTCGGTTTTACCGTTGGCATTATAGATTTCGGCAACTTTGGCAACATGGCCGCTGGGCAGGACTTTAACTTCATCGCCCACTTTCAGACGGCCCGCTTCCAATCTGCCTTGATAACCGCGGAAGTCGTCACTGCTACTGCCATCTTGGCGCGCCACGCGTTGCACGGGAAAGTGCGCGGCTTGGTCGGCGGCATTTTGACGGTTGACAGGCAAGCTTTCAAGCAAAGGCAAAAGCGGCAAACCTTGATACCACGGGGTTTGGCTGCTGGCATTGACGATATTGTCGCCTTTCAAGGCGCTGATGGGCAGGAAGTGGATTTGTGCTTGGAGGCCAATTTGTTCCGCCAGTTTGCGGTAGGCTTCGGTAATGGCTTGATATTTGGCTTCGTCAAAGTCGAGCAAGTCGAGTTTGTTGACGGCAACGATGATGTTGGGGCAGCCCAAGAGTTTCAGAATTGCGCTGTGGCGTTTGGTTTGGGGCAGGAGGACAGGTTCATTACCTGAAAAATCGACGCGTGTGGCATCAACCAAAATAATGGCGGCATCGGCAGTCGATGCGCCGGTAACCATATTACGCGTGTATTGCTCATGTCCCGGCGTATCGGCAATGATGAATTTGCGTTTGGGCGTGGCGAAATAACGGTAGGCCACGTCAATGGTAATGCCTTGTTCGCGCTCGGCGGCAAGGCCGTCTGTCAGGCTGGCGAAGTCGGGCGTTTCGCCGTTTTCAGCAGCGCGGTTGAGCTTGTCAAGCTGGTCGGTCAGTAAGGTTTTGCTGTCGTAGAGCAGGCGGCCGATGAGGGTGGATTTGCCGTCATCGACACTGCCGGCGGTAATGAAGCGTAAAAGCGGAGCGGAAGCTGCAGTCATGATTCTTTCCCATTTCTCGTGATTTCTCAAACTGACTGCTACTTTAAACAGGCCGTCTGAAAATGGGAAAGAATGTTTGGTTGTTAAAAAAGCTGTTTTCGTTATATCGCGAAGCTATGGGATATTGCCTCACGCCATCTGTTTTCTCCGGGTCGCCAACCAACATACAATCGACCCTAAGCACACCATTCCCGCCCCCTGCCAAAACGTCATGGACAAAGGCGCGCTAATCAAAAATGATGACACTACCGCAGACAATACCGGAATGAAATAAGATGCGCCTGCCAATACGGTCAGGTTGCCGCGTGAAATACCGATATTCCACACTGCATAGCCCAAACCCATGCAAGCTGCAGCGGCAACGGCATAGCCGAGCGATACGGAATCAAAACTCAACGTATCCGCGCCGCTGAGAAAATACTCTATCCACAATAGTATCGACACCAGTGCAAAGAAGAAGCCGACGCTGCTGCCTTCTGCTTTCACGCGCGCCGTCAGCGTACAATATGCCGCCCAAAACACCGCATCCGCAAATGCCATGATGTAGCCGCCGGGATTGGTGCGGACATTGTGGTAGATGCCGGAAATCGACAAGCCGACATCGCCGCCCAATACAGTGGCAATCCCTAAAAACGACAGCACAAAGCCGATGACTATCCACCATTTTGACGGCTGTTTGTTGAAATATACCGCTCCGACGATGGTAAACGTCGGCCACAAATAATTGACCATGCCGATTTCCACCGCCTGTCTCGCGTTTTGCGCAAAACCGACCGAGAGCGACAAACACAGTTCGCAGCCGACAAAAAACACACTCGCCCAAAACAGATAGCTGCGGTTGTAATTGCGCAAATGCGGCCGGCCGAAAATCAGCCAAATCAATACGGTGGACAGGGTGTACATCATTGCCGCGCCGCCCACTGCCCCCATATGCAGGCTCAAAGAGCGTATCAGAGAAATGACAAAGCTCCACAAAGCAACGGCAAGCAGCCCGATGGCAGTGGCTTGTTTGGATGAAATATTTTGAGATAAGAAATGAATCATGGCGTATGTGTTGAAGATGTTATTAGGTTTATCGTAGTTTGAATATATCGTTTCTACATTAATTATTTTAACGGTTTCAAGGCCGTCTGAAAATGATTGTTTCAGACGGCCTTCTATTTGCAATTAGTCCTAAACATGACTATAATCCGCATCCAATTAGTCAATATTGAGACCAATTTATAAATCAGCTCGATCAACTCGGTATGCGCATCAGCCACATAGACAGCGCATTTGACCAATGGATTAAACAGCAAAACACCAACTACAATACCTTCGCCGTGCTATATACCTTAGCCACCGAAGGCAGCCGCACTCAAAAATACATAGGCGAAGAATGGAGCCTACCCAAGCAAACCGTTTCCAGCACATGCAAAACGCTGGCGGAACAAGGCTTGCTGACATTTCACGAAAGCGAACAAGACAAACGCGAACGTTTATTGTCGCTGACCGAGCAAGGCAAGGAATACGCCACACCACTGGTGCAAAACATGCAGGAATTCAGCAAACGAATTTTTACCGCCTTCGGTGAAAAACGTGCAGTCCGACTGTTTGCCGATTTGGACGCATTGGCCGAATTAATGGCGCAAACCCTCAATACTAAATAAGGAGGGCAACCATGTGGAAAATGTTGAAACACATCGGTCAAACACACCGCCGCAAACTCATCACAACCTTCTCTCTCGTCGGCTTGGATAATCTACTCTTGCTGGTATATCCCGTGTTTGGCGGCTGGGCGATTAATGCCGTTATGGAAGGCAACGTCTGGCAGGCAATGTTGTATGGTGTGGTGGTTTTATTAATGTGGATAATCGGAGCCGCCCGCCGAGCAGCCGATACGCGCACATTTACCCAAATCTATACCGAAATCGCCGTCCCGGTCGTTTTGGAACAGCGCAAGCGAGAAGTACCGCATTCCGCCATTACCGCACGCGTTGCCCTATCGCGTGAGTTTGTCAGTTTTTTTGAAGAACACCTGCCCATCGCTGCTACTTCGCTGGTCTCCATCTTCGGTGCATGTATGATGTTGCTGATATTGGAATTTTGGGTGGGCGTATTGGCTGTCGCGATACTTGCCCTGTTTTTATGGTTGCTGCCGCGTTTTGCCGCCATCAGCGAAAACCTATATTTCCGTTTAAACAACCGGCTTGAACGCGACAATCACTTTATCCGCGACGGCAACGAACATCAGCTCTACCGCCACTACGGCTGGGTTGCCAAACTACGCGTGCTGATTTCCAACCGCGAAGCCTTAGGCTATCTCAGTATCGGCATAGCGATGAGCATATTGTTCGGCTTCGCCTTTATACACATGACACTTAAAGGCTATGGCAGTGCCGGCCATATCTATTCCGTCAGCACTTATTTATGGATGTTTGCAATGAGCTTGGACGATGTACCGCGCTTGGTCGAACAATACTCCAATTTAAAAGATATCGGACAACGCGTTGAACTCTCGGAAGAAAACAATCTTTCCAAGGCCGTCTGAAACCTTAACACACTATCAGGATATATTATGAGTTGGTTTTATTTAATCTTAGCCGGTATGCTGGAAATCGGCTGGCCATTGGGCTTAAAGCTGGCACAACAGGAAGGCTACCGCTGGCATGGCTTTGCCGCCGCTTTTGCCTGCATCGCCGGTAGCGGATACCTCCTTTACCTTGCCCAAAAAAGTATTCCGATGGGTACAGCCTACGCCGTCTGGACAGGCATAGGCGCGGCAGGGGCATTTTTAGTGGGCGTTGTATTTTTCAACGATGCCGCCAATATCGGCCGCTGGCTCGGCGCATTTCTCATCATCTCCGGCGTCGTAGTGATGAAACTCTCCAGCGGAAACTGAAAATCTCGTTTCTATCCAATCCAAGGCCGTCTGAATATGCTTGTTCAGACGGCCTAATACCTTCCCGAATATAACAAAATCATCTTAAATTAAAACCAAGCATTCTTTCCTTTTTTCAGACGGCCTGTTTAAAGTGGCGACTGTCCATTATTCAAACAATCGGTTATAGCCGTCCAACAAAGGAATCCAAATGAGCCAAGCCAATCCGCTTCCACCCGAACTCTCCGTCCAACTCTCTGCCCTATCCCCCACCCAACTTGCCTGGCTCTCCGGCTATTGCTGGGCGCAAAGCCAAGGCGTATCCGGAGCAGCAGCCGAACCATCTGCCCTGCAAACAGCCACTTCGACAGTCAGCCGCCGCGTATTAGTCCTCTCCGCCTCACAAACCGGCAATGCCCGCAGCGTTGCCGAATCCTTACACGCCAAACTTCAAGTCGCCGGCGTAGAAGCCCGCCTCAGCAGCGCAGGCGATTTCAAAAGCAAAACCCTGCCCGACGAAGACATCGTGCTTTTGGTTACCTCCACCCAAGGCGAAGGCGAACCGCCCGAAGAAGCCCTGCCCCTGTACAAATTCATCTACGGCAAAAAGAAACCTGATCTCAGCAAACTGACCTTTGCCGTCTTAGGCCTTGGCGATTCCTCCTATCCCAACTTCTGCCAAGCAGGCAAAGACTTTGATGCCAAATTTGCCGAACTGGGCGCAGGCCGTCTGAACGACTTGGGCATTTGCGACTTAGAATTCCAAGCCGATGCCGACGCATGGATTGCCGCCGTCGTACCCAAAGTAGCCGAATTAGCCGCCCAAGCAGCAAGCCCAAGTCCAACCGCTACACCAAACAGTTCAGCAACACCAAGCAGCAGCGCCGTATACACCAAAGAAAACCCCTACACAGCTACCCTATCCGTGCGCCAAAAAATCACCTCGCGCGATGCGGAAAAAGACGTCAAACACATCGAAATCGACCTCAGCGGCTCAGGTTTGCATTATCAGGCAGGCGATGCGCTCGGCGTATGGCCGCTGAATGCCGCCGACCTCGTTCAAGAAATCCTCGACCTCAACCAACTGAGCGGCAACGAAACCGTCCAACTTTCAGACGGCCGCGAAACCGACATCCGCACCCCCCTGACCGAATCCGCAGACATCACCCAAAACACACCGGCATTCGTCCAACAATACGCCGAATTAACAAATAACGAAGAACTCAAAGCCATAGCTGCAGATAAAGCCCAACTGGATGCCTACCTCACCGCCACACCGCCCGTAGGCGTATTTGCTGCCCATCCACACCCACTGGATGCACAAACCCTATACAGCCTCTTCCGCCCACAAACCCCGCGTCTCTATTCCATCGCCTCCGCACAAGACGAAGTCGGCGAAGAAGTCCACCTCACCATCGGCGTCGTCCGTTTCGACCACCACGACCACACCTACACCGGCGCAGCATCCGGCTACTTGGGCGAACGCCTCGAAGAAGGCAGCGAAGTCCGCGTCTTTGTCGAACCCAACCCCAACTTCCGCCTGCCACAAAACGGCGATACACCCATCATCATGATCGGCGCAGGCACAGGCGTCGCCCCCTTCCGCTCCTTCATGCAACAACGCGCCGCCAATGGCGACAGCGGCAAAAACTGGCTCTTCTTCGGCAACCAACGCCTGGCCGACGACTTCCTCTACCAACTCGAATGGAGCGATTGGCGCAAAGACGGCCTCCTCACCCGCGCCGACCTCGCATGGAGCCGCCAAGGCGAACACAAAGTATACGTCCAACACAAAATCACCGAACGCGCCGCCGAAGTTTGGAACTGGCTGCAACAAGGCGCACACATCTACGTCTGCGGCGACGCTACACGCATGGCACGCGATGTCGAAAACGCCCTGATCGAAGTCATCGAAACCCAAGGCAAACTCAGCCGTGACGAAGCCGAAGACTACCTCAACGACCTGCGCGAAGACAAACGCTACCAACGCGACGTTTATTGATTGGATAAGCCAAAATAAAGGCCGTCTGAAAGCTAAATTTCAGACGGCCTTTTGATCTTTATCGTTTTCCCGAAAACATCTTAAATAAACCTGACAACATATTACCTTGTTTTAGTTCCAAATTTTGACTTCCGCATTTGCCACATTGTCTAGGCTTGGGCAACAACATATCCGATCCCTTAGATGCCTCACGCTGCCAACCGCAAGACACACAAGTCCAATAAACATCTTGACGGGGTTTAACTGCCATATCAATCCTCCTTTACAAACGGATAAAACGGCTTGCCCCAATCCTTATCGGCATTTTTCTGAATAATTGACAGCATTACCGGCAGGATGCTGCCCAAAATCTTACAAGCGTCCTTTAATTGTTCGCGATTGGCGCTGCTATTATAAGTCGCACCGCCATGCACCATCTGATTACGCAAGGTATAAAGCCTGTCAAACAACACAAACAAGACCGTTGCCGTATCCTGCGCGGCCAAAGCCGCATTTACTTTACGCCGCTCTTTTTCAAAGCATTCCAAATAAGCGGCTTCGGAAATATAGCCGTTATGGAAATCCCAAAATTCCTGAAACACATAGCGATTGCCCAATAAAGATCGAATCGCACCCGAAAATTCCTTCCACACCAAAGCATAAATCTGCTTATCCGTATCCAGCGCACAGACCTTATTTAAAAAAGTCTGAAATTTGTTTCTATCCGCAGGCATGGTTCGTCCGTCCAGCTCATAAGCATAAGCCGCATTAAACGCAATCCACATAGACTGGAAGGCAAAATCCCAATCCTGTACCGACCATCTTTCCTCCGCCTTTTCCAGCCAGCTCAAAGAGCGGTGGATACGCAAGCGGAAGTGTTCCGAATAAGTATTTTTATGGTCTTGATAAAATGTCTTGTTTCCAGATAAATTCATTGCCATTCCCTTTTAGCGTATCGATCAATTCACTTCATATGCACGGAATATCCTACATGGAATGAAGCAAATCATAATATACCCTTCATAATATTTTCTTAAAAATAATATATTGCACTTACTGAGGCCGTCTGAATGTTCAGACGGCCCAGGCCATCAATTAAACAAATGAATAATAATCATTCTTTTCCTTTCTAACAGCTCCCGCCTTAACCAATCTACCTAATGCTAAAGCAGCATGTTCCCCCTTATAGTGCTCTGTCCAATCCTCAAAATCAAAATAGTGCTGTGATTCTATCAAAGCTTTTATTGCCTCAAGTTGTTCATCCGACAGATTAATATTATTGTGCCGTTGCAAAAACTGATTAAAAATTTCTTTATCCGGTAAAACAAATTGGTATGTTTTAATTGGATTACTTCCTCCCAATACCATAGCTAACATATTTCCAAAACCAAATTCATTTTTCTTACTTCCATCATCAATACAACGGATTATTCCAGCTTCACAAAGTGCATTCAAAGCATCATCACAGGTGCAATTTTGATGAACATGTTTAAAGTGATTATTATAAACATCCTCCCATTCATCAAATGTAAAGGTTTCTTTATTATCAATCAAAAGCATACCTACAGTTAATTCTATTTTAGAATTACTACCTATTAGCCTATTTCCCCAATACCCCCAAAATCTAGCACTTAATTCTGTTGAATATGTTTTCTTCTCATTTGAAGGCTGGTCATTTGAAGGCTGCTTATCCATCAATTCATCGGGCATTTGCTCTTTTTGGGTTAACCGAACAAATTTTTCATCCAGCTCGATTTCGTCCTGCGTCCAATTCTTACGTTTAACCTTGCTTGGCTGACCAAATACCTGCTCAATTGCCGCCACAATTTTCATTGTGACTGTTTCCAATTGTTTCAGATGTTCTTCTTTTTGCTTGATAGTAAAGATAGAATTCATTTTGCCAAGTTTTTCATACAAATCCGAACTCAGGTCATCAAAGCCGTTTTCTAACAAATCCAACTTGAAGCCGCTTAAAGTCGCATTGATTTGCTTGTTTTCTTTGATGGTACGCAAAATAGCACGTTGATATTTTTCATCTACGGCAAACAATCTTCGCATAAGCAAGGTTTGCTTTTCAGACGGCTGATCCAGGCTGGCAAGAAAAGCATGCAGCGACTGTTTGTGATACAAATACTCTTCTTTCGTAATAGAGCTGTATGCAGAAATACCGGCAATTTCGATATCGTAATCGTCCAAAGTATCGGCAATTTCTGCCATAATTTCTTCAAGCTGGTCATATGGGCGCAAATCTGCTTTATTTAGAACGATATAGAGCGGTTTTTGGCTGTTTTGTCCTGCATGATCTAAAAAGTCCAAATCGCTTTTTGAAATCGTACCGTTGGAATCCAAACCAATCAGCCACAACAAAGCCTCGGAATTTTGGACAAACTCTTGCGCCGTTTTTACATCTTCCGCCGTATGTCCGTCTGCCACATCAGACGGGTTGTATCCCGGCGTATCGATAAAGCACAAATGCTCAAACTTCATCGGCGTAGTCATAAACACAAAAGGCATGATGGTTTTAAGGTTGAAACCAAATGACCGGATAAAATTATGAGACAATTTTTGTTGAAAATCAGGATCAATCTTCAGTAAATCAATCACACCACCATTCTGACTGCAACCGATCACGCCGTTTTCCTGACCGTTTAAGGCATAAGTCGGAATGGCAGTAGTCGGTTCGATGCCGATAGGCAGTCGGATATTGGGATCCTCAAACAAACTGCTGATAAATTCGGATTTACCGGCGCTGAAACCTCCGGCAATGGCAATCGAGCGTTTTTTGTAAAATTCCGGGTAAGCGCCAATGACTTTTAATTCATCACCAATTGCCTGCAATTCTAAAAATGCTGCCGCTTCATCTTTCAAGGAATCTTCCTGATTGGCAAACTCTAAAAACTCTCCTCCCAAAAGCTGAAAATACTGTCGCACACCGGGATTCAGATTATTGGCCGATAGAAGGTCTGCAATCAAAGTCTGACGCAATTCGCTTTCCGACAAATTTTTCTGTAATTGCTCTAATTTTTTTTGTGCCTGCTCAAGCTGTTTTTTCAATTCAGGCAGCTCTTGCTCTGCCTGATTCAATTGTTCTTGCATGATGTCTATGCTCTTAAGTTGCTGTTTGATTTGTTCAAGAATTTCCAAGGCTTGTTGTTTCTTACCAAACATCAAGCCCAAAGGAATGCTCGGACTGATCCATTCTTTCAATTGATCTACTGAATGATGAGACATATTTATTCCTTGCAGGCCGTCTGAATTTTTCAGACGGCCTGATTGATTTTAATTAAGCGGCAGACTGCATCAAGCCTGCCAATTCTTTCTGAATACCTCGATAATTAAATAAGCTCGCTTCTTTATTTTCAATTTCACTCAGCAGTTGTTTCAGGTTATTTTCCAGATCTGCGGTCAACTCTTTCGCCAAGTCAATTTTCTTAAGGTTGCTTACCAAAGTTGTCATATAGGCAGAAATATCTTTATTAACCACGTCTTTAAGATTGGAAATATAATCTTCTGCATCATCAATAAATGATTCTGCCTCATAACCTGTTAACTTACCTGTCTTTTTCAGGCTTTTAGGTATATCGTCTTCTAATTTAAATGAAGCCTCAGGAATACGCGCCAAAACATTTTTTACCGCACGGGCAATAATATTGACATCCAACTCTCCGTCACCCATTGCCTCCCTCAACGCGCTGACGACTTGGCTGTAGATTTTCTTTTTCCAAGCCTGTGAATAGCTTTCTGACAAATGGCCCAATTCATCTTCCAAATTAGAACGGATTTCTTCAATTGCACGACGAATCGGTTTGACTTTTACAGTAGTGTAGGAATGAGAACGTGTTTTAGTGACCGTTTTTCCACCATCAAAAATATCTAAAAGAGTACCCAACCCACCACGCTTCTCTTTAACTTGATACTCTTCGTATTCGGTTTCTGAACCCTGAGCATCATCAGAAACACTGTCAAAACGGCGCATTTCACTTTTCAATTTGTCTTTTAATTGTTTGCTCAAATTCAGTTTGATATCCGAAATCAAATCATCATACACGCCGCCCACATTTGCATCGATTGTGGCTTGCTGATTTTTGAGTTCGGCTTCTTGCTTGCGCAATTCGTCCACATCGGCATGCTGAATCTGATGAATCTGCTCATTGATGCGCTCGGCCCATGCTTTTAAATAGCCTTGTAATGCGGTACGTTTGCCATTTTCAAAATCAATGCGCCGTTGCGCCAAAATTTGTTCTTTATTGGCGGTTACTTCACTCACTATTTGATGTAGCTGATGAATATTGGCCAATTGGTTTAATGCATTTTTAGCCAATTCTTCATGACTAAAAACATCAGGGAATTTTTGATTCAAATTGCGCCATACATGTTGCAAATTGGCATCCCATGTATGTTGTTCATCAAAACGCTGCTGCATTGAAAACGCCACGCTTGAAGAGCAAATCACGTTGTTCTTGCTCAACTTGTCCGCGGCCACTTTCATGGACGGATATTCTTGGACTTGTTTGGCCAAAACATTACGCGCATGCTTGGTCAAATTGTCAGAAATACGTTCCAAAACATGAATAGGATCGCTCAAGCCTTGACTTTCACTGCCAAACAATTGGTTATCCACCTGGCTGGCGATAAGATAAGCTTGCTGCGTCCCCTCTTTGGTCGTTACCCGATGCATCAAATCGGTATCCTCGCTACTGAAAAATTGTCCCGAAGGAGACACAATCAATACGACGTCGCAGTCTTGCAGTAATTGCTCGGTGCGTTCGCCACGAGATGTCACAGGGTCATTAATTCCCGGGGTATCAATGATTTGCAGGCCCTGTAAACCTTTTTCCGGAATATGCAATGTAACGGACTTGGTAAACGGCATGAATGCACCGCTTGACCCAACAAATTGGTTCAATACGCCATTCATCAGCTCTTCCACACTACCCGCTGAAATCGTACGGTATTGCTCCAAATCACTTAATGATTTGCCTGATTCTTTAATACGGCAATATTGATCATATGAAGCAAAAGACGGATCGTCCTTCATCTCCCGCTCGGCTTGAGATTTGGCTTTATTGCGGCATTCTTGCTGCTCTTCCGCCGATAAAGAATTAACACCCTTTTTTCTCTTAATTCTCTCAGCATTTTCCAGCTCTTTTTCTTTAACTTTGCTATCTAACGCTTTTTGGAATAAATCATATTTGACTTTAATTTCATCAATGTCTTGTTGGGTAAAAAAGTCCACTTCTGCGCTGACATTTTCACTGTATTCCATAATGGTCAACGCGGCTGTCATCGGTGTGGCGGCTTTGGGCAAAATGTCGTTACCATTGAAAAGCAAGGCATTGAGCATGGAGCTTTTCCCTGCCTTCACACGTCCGATAATACCGATACGCAACACACGGCCTTGTTCTGCAAAGCTATCTAAAACTCTCTGCCACTCTTCGCTTTTCTGAATTGCATGTTCCTGCTTCAAAGCCAAGGCATCATGACTGAAATTATTTTTATTTACGAATTCTTCAATTTGGTTGTTTAACTGGATGATATCCATGAATAGATCCTTAATATTTTTGAGAGTATCTATTTTTTCAGACGGCCTTCAATATTATTGAGGCCGTCTGAAAATGATTAGGCAAATAAATAACGGTTTGCCGCTGTAGTCAACTGTTGCTTGCCGCTTTCTAACTCATTAATCGTGCTTTCCAACTCGGCGGCTTTTGCTGCTTTTTCTGCCTCTGCTGCTTCAATCTCATTGCGTTTTTGTTGCAGCTGCTCCTCAAACTGTTCACTGACTTGATTAATCAGGGCTGTAATATTCTGATTCATTAAGTCAGGCAATACGGTATTAAGCTGCTGTTGAATTTGTGGAATGACATTATTGATAATTGCCTGCTCCACTTGTTCACGCTGTCTGCGCTCCTTCTCTCCTTTTGTAAATAAAGAAATAATTTCAGGCAGGAAGAGCAACACGGCACCTACAATACCAAATACACCACCAAGCAATGCCTTCAATGTTGTCGAAGTCACATTAACCATAATTGCTTTAGATATTGATTTTAATGCTGTATTAGCTACTTTTCCGAAAGCGTCTGCCCCGCTATTGGCCAATACATCCATTGCAATGCCACCCAAACCGCCTTCCGGCAAAGTAGCTAATTGTGCATTGATACCATTGCCCATTTCTTCTATCAAATCTTGGCTAATGGCTCGGAAGCGAGTCTGAACGGCGGAAAGCAGTGCATTTTTTGTAATGTCATTCAGCTCGCGCTCAAATGCACCTTGGTTATTGATTGCCAAATCAACTAGTCGCATTTTTTGCTGCAAAATTGCAGATGTGACAGCCTGATTGATGACAGATACGCTATCTCGTGAATAACGCTGCTCGACATCATTGATTGCAGATTGTTTTTTGGCCTCAATACCTTGCAGGCTGTTTTGCAGGGCAGATAAAGTTTCTTCGATTTCTTTTCTATTTGATTTAAATGTAGAAATTTTGACGTTGATGCTTTGTATTAATCCTGTATAGTTTTCACGCAATTCATCAATAAACAAAAGTTTAAACAATTCATCAGGATTGACTGCAGTCAAAATATTTTTAAGGTTATTGCCGCCATCCATATCTAAAAGGGCAATTTGTCCCGTATAGTCAAAATCGTCTTCCAGTTGCTCGGCAATTTTTTGTTGTACTGCTTTAACATCATCAGGTGCGCGCAAATTTGTTTTGCTGATACAGAATGCAAAGCCTTTTCCAATTTGTTGGAGATTGTCAATTTCACGCTTCATGCTCAATGTAATGTTTCCGTCTTCGATGCTGGTTAGGAATACAAAGAAAACGCCACGCTCCAGGTAATTCAAAATAGCTTGGTTGTGGTTTTCAATCGGCGCATCAAATCCTGGCATATCAACCAATACCAAAGGTTGAATGGCTTTTAAATTTTCATTATTTAAATAAACACGCAAATTTTTGAAGTTTTGTGCATTATCTTTTAAGCGTGCAAAATCAGCCAATTGATGACGTTCAACCGCACCCGAAGCCGTTACTGCTTCAATATAGTTGCTATCGCTATAACGCAATTCTGTTGCTAATGCAGTTTCCGGAGTCACAGCAGTCGGCAAAATCTCATTGCCTAAAAAAGAATTGAGCAATGTACTTTTTCCCGCGCTAAATCCGCCAACCACCGGTACAATCAGCTCTGCATCCGTAATATTTCCTTGAATTTCCGATAATTTGTTATCTGAAATTTCCAAAGGGGAAATGATGTTCTTAACTTCACCGATATAATCTAAAAATTGCTGTTTGCTGTTCATAAAATAAATTTCTCCTGAATAAAAATTAAATGGAAATGACTACTTTCTGCTATTTGTGCCGATTAGGCCTTACTGAACGAACTCATTAGCAGACAAAAACCCATTAGACCAAAAATAAAACAAGAAATAAGTTCCAAGTTCCCCCTGTACGTTACGTTCCAATCAAGCCAAGATGTACTATACATATAGATTAGCCCTATAATTGCCCTAATTCCGCCTCTTTGCATAAACGCAACAGGCAACATGATGAATCCAAGTATGATTTGCCACATGTTATTAGCCCTCCGTATGGTTATTGATATAGTTTTTTAATTTGCCGATTATCTTTTCCTGCAACTCTTGCGGACTGACAATTCTTGAATGCGGTATCCAATATTGGACGATGGGGATAACTTCAATTTCGTTAACATTTTTGCAGGCAATCAACAGGCCACCGTTATCGAGGCGACGAATAACCTCCTGATTGGGTAACAGCTTGCGCCGCAAAAAGTAATGTGCAGCCTGTGGGCTGATTTGAATAATGATTTCACTGACTTGATTACCATACGAGATGCTGTCGGTATTTTGAATTTTCTCTACAAACCCTACATCTGGAACATATGTCTTTGAGGTTGTTTGCAGCTGGGATGTTTGAGTAAAGCAATAGGTCTTTTCTCGACCATTTTCGAGCCCGATAAGATACCAAATACCGCTTTTATTAATGAGCCGGTAAGGATCTAAAGTACGATGGCTTTTACTG
This sequence comes from Neisseria sp. P0001.S005, assembly GCF_051963715.1. NCBI lineage: Bacteria > Pseudomonadati > Pseudomonadota > Betaproteobacteria > Neisseriales > Neisseriaceae > Neisseria > Neisseria sp. P0001.S005. The sequence continues at coordinate 28,335 of NZ_JBQCTZ010000030.1, forward strand.
CCATCGGCTTTAGTGTAATTAAAGCTAATGGTTTGCTTTGCTTCTATAGAATGTGTTACCAAATCAAAATCTGATTGGCGATGACGAATATTTTCGTATTGATGACCTTTGATGATAATGCTTTGACGCAGACTTTCTTGAAAAAAGCGGCGGTCCGCTTCAGGGAAAAGGTCTTGTAAGCCTGCAAAATGACAAATACGGCGGATTTCGTCTTTATTCAGACGGCCATACTGGTTTTGATCAAGACGGTAATAACGTGTACCTGTAGTTTGCAATAAAGGGGCAAGACGATTGAGATCACGTTGGGCTGTACGCAATGAAATGCCATAGCGCTCGGGCAAACTTTGAATATCAATCGTTTCCCCTTGATTTAGACGTGTCAGAATATCTGCCAAACGGATGCCTAGTGCTTCCTGTGCTTTAGTACGCTGGCTCATAGTAGATAAATTTTCGTTTTCGTATGTAATGGCGGAATTTTATGTTGCAGTCACGACAGGTACTGTCGCTCTTTTTTACTTTGCGTATTTTTATAATTTATTAATAAACTTTGGCAATTCTACCTTATTATTCGATATAGTAATTATTTAATTTACATTAAATTTACACTTTCTATTTTAATGATGCAGTTATATCCCTTTTTTTAATTTACTGGTTCATTGAGCAAATACGATAACCCAAGGCCGTCTGAAATTCAGTTTTCAGACGGCCTGAGACCTTTGCAAAATTCCTTTCCTTCCAACAGCCGAAATCCAAACAAGGGTTTTCAGCTGTTTTCTCCTCCAAT
>NZ_JBQCTZ010000031.1:0-28037 GCF_051963715.1 Neisseria sp. P0001.S005
CGGAAAATGAACCTGATTTCACGTTACATCATCCGTCAAATGGCGGTTATGGCGGTTTACGCCCTCCTTGCCTTCCTCGCTTTGTACAGCTTTTTTGAAATCATCAACGAAGTCGGCGATCTTGGAAAAGGCAGCTATAACGGCACAAAATTGGGGCAGTATGTTTTCATGCAGATGCCTGCGCGCGCATATGAACTGATGCCGCTAGCTGTTTTGATCGGCGGCCTGATTTCCCTCAGCCAACTGGCTTCCGGCAGCGAGCTGACCGTTATCAAAGCCAGCGGCATGAGCACCAAAAAGCTGCTGTTGATTCTGTCGCAGTTCGGTTTGATTTTTGCCATTGCCACTGTCGCGCTTGGCGAATGGGTTGCCCCCACGCTGAGCCAAAAAGCCGAAAACATCAAAGCCGCCGCCATCAACGGCAAAATCAGTACCGGCAATACCGGCCTTTGGCTGAAAGAAAAAAACAGTATTATCAACGTGCGCGAAATGTTGCCCGACCATACGCTTTTGGGCATCAAAATTTGGCAGCGCAACGATAAAAACGAATTGACCCAAGCGGCAGAAGCAGAATCAGCCGTTTTGAATCCCGACGGCAGCTGGCAGCTGAAAAATATCCGCCGCAGCATATTGGGCGAAGATAAAGTCGAGGTTTCTACTACCGCCGAAGAAAACTGGCCGATTTCCGTCAAACGCAACCTGATGGATGTATTGCTCGTCAAGCCCGATCAAATGTCTGTCGGCGAATTGACCACCTACATCGACCATCTGGAAAAAAACAACCAAAATACCCAAGTCTATGCCATCGCATGGTGGCGCAAGCTGGTGTATCCCGTTGCCGCATGGGTGATGGCGCTTGTTGCCTTTGCCTTTACCCCGCAAACCACGCGCCACGGCAATATGGGCTTGAAACTTTTCGGTGGTATCTGCCTCGGTTTGCTGTTCCACTTTGCCGGACGGCTCTTTAGCTTTACCAGCCAATTGTACGGCGTGCCGCCGTTTTTGGCGGGCGCATTGCCGACGGTTTTGTTTGCACTGTTGGCGGTGTATCTGATACGTCGTCAGGAGAAAAGATAAGGCAAAATAAACTTCAGGCCGTCTGAAAGGCAATCTTCAGACGGCCTGAGTATTTTGTGTGCAAAAAACAAAATGCTAAAGTAAAATAATACCTTTCCAAACAAATGCGGCTATTGAAAATGTCCCAAACCATCTGCTTGAATATGATTGTCAAAAACGAAGCGGCAATCATCGAAGAAACACTGGCCAACATCACCGACCATATCAAACTTGACTACTATGTCATCAGCGACACCGGCTCGACCGATGATACCGTCGGCGTGATCCGCCACTTTTTCGATGCAAAGGGCATCGCAGGCGAGATTCATCATGATGGTTGGCAAAATTTTGCATACAACCGCAATCAGGCGTTGAAACACGCAAAAGACAAAACCGATTACGTGTTGATTTTTGATGCGGACGACCGCTTTGAAGGCAAATTGGAATTGCCCGAGCTGACCGCCGACCGTTACCGCCTCCGCATGAGAAATGCCATGGGCAGCGTGGTTTATTACCGTCCGCTGTTGTTGCGCAATGACGGCACATTCTACTGGCGCGGCGTGTTGCACGAGTTTATCGAAACCGACAAACAAGATACCAGCGAAGCCACGCTTCATGGCGACTATACGGTTCTCAGCGGCCGTTTTGGCGCGCGCAGCAATATGGCGAACAAATACCTGCTTGACGCTGTTTCTTTGGAAAAAGCGTTTTACAGCCCTGAAGATGAAGACCTGAAACCGCGTTACGCCTTTTATGCGGCACGTTCTTATTGGGACTCTGATATGCCCGAGCGTGCGAGCGAATGGTTTAAAAAACGCATCGAGTTGGGCGGTTGGATCGAGGAAGTGACGGTTTCTTACCAACAGCTGGGCGAGTGCTACAAATTAATGGGCAAACGCGATGAAGCCTTGGCGACTTGGCTGGCAGGCTACGATTACAACCCGCGCCGTGCCGAGTGCCTCTACCTTGCGCAAACCATGCTGCGTCAGGAAGGGAAATACCGCATTTCCCATGCAATCGGCCTGATGGCGAAACGTATCCCGTTCCCAACAGACGATATTCTTTTTGTCCAAAGCAATGTTTATCAGTTGGACATCGACTATGAATTGTCGGTTACCGCCTATGCGGCCGGCGATTTGCGTCAAGGCTACGAGTCTTGCCGCCACTTGCTCTTGCTTAATGTACGCGAGGCATTGACCACGGTAACCATGCAAAATATGTGGCTCTACCGCGAACACGCGCAAACCGAAACGCGTGAAGTGTTGGAGCAGCTGGTGGCCGTAATGCAGCCTTATGCCGCGCAGGGCGGACGTTTGGCAGAAGTGACCGAATATTTCGCCGATATTTTGAAAAACCGTTAATCGGCACTTTGACTCAGCCGTCAGGCCGTCTGAAAGGAAATTTTTTGAGCAAGCGCAATCTGTTTTCCGTCGATAAATCTTTGGAGCAGCCCGAACGCGTCCTCTTGGTCGGCGTAATGCTGACGGCGGACTATTCCAGCGCAAACGAAACGCGCGAGCGCGGCTTTCAGACGGCCTTGACCGAAGCGGCAGAATTGGTGAGTGCGGCCGGCGGCGATTTGGTTTCTATCGAAACTTCACGCCGTGACAAACCGCATCCGGCTTTGTTTGTCGGTACGGGCAAGGCGGAAGAGTTGGCGGCAGTGGTCAAGCAGCATGATGTCGGACTGGTCGTGTTCAACCACGAACTCACGCCGACACAAGAGCGTAATCTGGAAAAAGAGCTTCAATGCCGCGTCCTCGACAGAGTGGGTTTGATTTTGGCGATTTTCGCCAAACGCGCCCAGTCACAGGAAGGTAAGTTGCAGGTGGAGTTGGCCCAGTTGAACCATTTGAGCGGACGGCTGGTACGCGGTTATGGACACCTGCAAAGTCAGAAGGGCGGTATCGGCTTGAAAGGGCCGGGCGAAACCCAGTTGGAAACCGACCGCCGCTTAATCGGACAAAAAATCACGATATTGAAAAAACAGCTTGCCGATGTCCGCAAACAACGCGCCACGCGCCGCAAATCGCGTATGAGCGGCCGTCTGAAAACCTTTGCCATTGTCGGCTATACCAACGCCGGAAAATCCAGCCTGTTCAACCGTTTGACCAAAGCGGACGTATTGGCGAAAGACCAATTGTTCGCCACTTTGGATACCACTGCGCGTCGGCTTTTCCTGTCGCACGAGGCGAGCGTGATTTTGACCGATACCGTCGGCTTCGTCCGCGATTTGCCGCACAAGCTGGTGTCGGCGTTTTCCGCTACCTTGGAAGAGACGGCGATGGCGGATGTATTACTGCACGTCGTCGATGCGTCTAATCCCGATTTTGAACGGCAGATGGACGATGTCAACGAAGTCTTGGAAGAAATTGGCGCGCATGAAATTCCGCAATTGGTGGTGTACAACAAAATTGATTTGCTGCCGTCGGGTATACGTGAAGCAGGCATTTTGCGCGACAACTCTGGGCATGCCGTCGGCGTGAATGTTTCCGTTGCCGAAAGTTTGGGCTTGGACGGTTTGCGCGAAGCGATGATTGAATTGGCCGTACAGCTAAGTGCTTGATAGTATGGAATGAAACAAGGCCGTCTGAATGTTCAGACGGCCTTACCGTAAAATTTTAAATCCGAGGATTATGCCGACAGAGGGCTTTTCTTTTTGAACACGCTTTCGTAAAGCATCCAAGCGGCGAGGCTCAGGTATACGGTGCTGGACAAAATGCCGATAACGGCGAAGATAGGCATAAGGCGATCAATCATGGTGAGGTTTCCCAATAAGTTAGTTTTATAAGTAAATGTGTGTTTTTTATTTCCGTCTTCGCGGAATGCCTAAAGTATGCTGCTTAAATGGATTAAGGTCAATAAAAAATGTATTGGGATTTTTAAAAAAGTTCCATTTTTACATTAAAATAATTGGAAGTTTTTAAAGATAAACGGTATTTATATGTTACCGTTCATCATATGATAAACGGTCAATACTTTGTTTTCCATATTTTTTACAAAGTCCGACAGCCTGTTAATTCAAAATTGAATGAAAAGAGGCGGAAAAACGCTTTTTGCTAAAATGTAACACCCTGAAACGATTGTTTCAGGCCGTCTGAAAAATAAATCGAACACATTATGACATCTTCCACACATCTCCAAAAAAACTGTTTCCATTGCGGACTTGAAGTCCCGGAGCATCTGCATCTGACGGTTCGTTTTGAAGACGAAGAACACGAAACCTGCTGTGCCGGTTGCCAAGCGGTGGCGCAGAGTATCATCGATGCCGGTTTGGGCAATTATTACAAACAGCGTACCGCAGACGCGGAAAAATCCGAATTGCCGCCGCCGGAAGTATTGTCTCAATTAAAGCTGTACGATTTGCCCGAAGTGCAGGCGGATTTTGTCGAGGTCGGCGTTGGGGATGAGCGCGAGGCGGTGTTGATGCTGGGCGGCATTACCTGCGCCGCGTGTGTGTGGCTGATTGAACAACAGTTGTTGCGCATGAAGGGCGTAGTGCGCGTGGATTTGAATTACAGTACCCATCGCTGCCGCGTGGTGTGGGACAGCGCCCACATCGAATTGTCAGACATTCTGCTGAAAATCCGCCAAACCGGTTATACCGCCGCGCCTTATGATGCGCAAAAAATCGAAGTGCAGGCGCAGAAGGAACGCAAACAGTTTATCGTTAGATTGGCAGTGGCCGGTCTGGGTATGATGCAGACGATGATGTTTGCCCTGCCGACTTATTTTTACGGCGGCGACATCGAGCCGCTTTATTTGGAAATCCTGCATTGGGGCGGCTTTTTGATGGTGTTGCCCGTTGTGTTTTACAGCGCGTTGCCGTTTTACCGCGGCGCCTGGCGCGACTGGAAAAACCGCCGTGTCGGCATGGATACGCCGATTGCCATTGCCATTGTGATGACCTTTATCGCTGGTATTTACAGCCTGGCCACCAACGCAGGGCAGGGCATGTATTTTGAATCCATCGCCATGCTGTTGTTTTTCCTGTTGGGCGGGCGTTTTATGGAACAGATTGCCCGACGCAAAGCAGGCGATGCGGCAGAGCGGTTGGTCAAACTGGTTCCGGCATTTTGCCATCGTTTGCCGTCTTATCCTGAAAGCGATGCCATCGAGGAAGCCGCAGTTGTCCGCCTCAATATCGGCGATACGATTGTTGTGAAGCCCGGCGAAGTCATTCCGGTGGACGGTACGGTTTTATCCGGTGAGAGCGAAGTTAACGAAGCCATGTTGACCGGCGAAAGCCTGCCCATTGTGAAAAGGCCGTCTGAAAAAGTAACCGCCGGCACGCTCAATACCAGCAGCCCTTTAATCATCCGCACCGATCATACCGGCGGCAACACGCGTTTGTCCCATATCGTTAAACTGCTCGACCGTGCGCTGGCGCAAAAACCGCGTGCCGCCGAGTTGGCCGAAAAATACGCGTCCAGTTTTGTGTTTGGCGAACTTTTGCTTGCGATTCCTGTTTTTATCGGCTGGGCATGGTATGCAGACGCACACACCGCCTTGTGGATTACCATTGCCCTGCTGGTCATTACCTGCCCGTGTGCCTTGTCGCTCGCTACCCCGACCGCGCTGGCTGCTTCGACCGGTGCGCTTGCCAAAGACGGCATTCTCATCAGCGGCAAACAAAGCCTGGAAACGCTTGCCCAAATTGACGATGTCGTGTTCGATAAAACCGGTACGCTGACCAAAGGGCAGCTTTCCGTCAGCCGTATGTTGTCCGCAGGCCGTCTGAACGAAGCCCAAGCCCTTGCTATTGCCCAAGCATTGGAGCAGCAATCGGAACACCCCATCGCCCGTGCCATTTTGAACCATACGCTTTCAGACGGCCTGGTATCCGCGCTTGATGTGAAAGTGCAGCAACGGGTCAACCGTATCGGACACGGTGTCAGCGCGCAAATCGAATTGGATGGCGAAACCCAAGTTTGGGCTTTGGGCAAAGCGGCGTTTGTTTCGGAAATTGCCGGTAATCTGCCTGAAACATTTGCCCATATCGACCACACAGGCGGCATTATTTTTTTGGGCAATCAAAGCGGTTTTCAGACGGCCTTTTTGCTGGAAGACCAAATTAAAGACAGCGCCGCCGAAATGTTGCAAAACCTGAAGCAACACGGCATCCGTCTGCACCTTTTAAGCGGCGACCGACAGGCTGCCGTAGCCCAAGTTGCGCAAGAGCTGGGTTTGGATGCCTATCGTGCCGAAGCCACGCCGGAAGACAAGCTGGCTTATGTGGAAAATCTGCAAAAACAAGGACGTAAAGTCATGATGATCGGCGACGGGATCAACGACGCCCCCGTCCTTGCCCAAGCTGATGTGTCTGCCGCAGTGGCTACAAGTGCCGATGTGGCGCGAGACGGTGCGGATGTGGTTTTGCTCAATGATGATTTGAACGTTTTGCCCGTGATGATGAAACAGGCACGCCGCACCCATCAAATCATCCGCCAAAACCTGACTTGGGCGAGCGCATACAATCTGGTTGCCGTTCCATTGGCCGTATTTGGTTACGTTACCCCGTGGATCGCCGCGCTCGGCATGAGTTTCAGCTCGCTGCTGGTGTTGGGCAATGCCTTGAGATTGTTGAAAACCAAAAAGGCCGTCTGAAAACGGCCAATCCATTGCCTAAACGAAAGAATACGCCATGCCTAAAGCCACTTTTTATACACACGTCGCCCAGCCGGCCGCCTTTGCCTGCCGCCTGATTGCGCGCGCCATACGCGATGGCGGGCAGATTTTGGTGTGGTCGGATTCTGCTGCGGCAGTGCAGCAACTAGACGTTGATTTGTGGCAGCAAATTCCCGAAAGCTTTATTCCGCACGAAGTCTGGCTGCCTACCGACCCCATGCCGTCTGAAACGCCGGTGTTGCTTGCGTTTGGAAACGCATTGCCGAATATTCCACAGGATTGCACGGTTTTGAACCTGTCTGCCGATTTCTGGAGCCAAGCCCCGGCCATTCCAAACCGTATCCTTGAAATTGTGGGCAACAGCTTAGAAGATTTGGCCGAAGCCCGAGACCGCTTCCGAGCTTATCGTCAGAGCGGATTTGAGATTGAGCATTTTTCGAGAGAAGGAAAGGATTGAGGATTAAAACAGCAAAGTTTTAATCAAAAGGCCGTCTGAAACAATAAAGTTTCAGACGGCCTTTTGATTGGCTGGAATTAGTTGCCCAAGTCGAATGCTTTGTGCAGAACGCGGGTAGCCAGTTCCATGTATTTTTCGTCAATCAGGACAGATACTTTGATTTCGGAAGTTGAAATCATTTGGATGTTGATGCCTTCTTCTGCGAGGGTGCGGAAGATTTTGGCGGCTACGCCGACGTGTGAACGCATGCCCAAGCCGACTGCGGAGACTTTGCATACGGTATCGTCGCCGTCGATGTAAGCGGCGCCGATGCTGTCTTGGCGTTGTTGCAGCAGTTCGATGGTTTGTTTGTAGTCACCGCGTGGAACGGTGAAGGAGAAATCGGTTGTGCCTTCGCTGCCGACATTTTGGATGATCATGTCGACTTCGATGTTGGCATCGGCCACTGCGCCGAGGATTTGGTAGGCAACGCCGGGTTTGTCAGGTACGCCGCGTACGTTGATGCGTGCTTGGTTTTTGTCGAATGCGATACCGGTTACGGCTGCTCTTTCCATGTTGTCGTCCTCTTCAAAGGTAATCAGGGTGCCGTTGCCGCCATCTTGCAGGCTGCTGAGTACGCGCAGGCGCACTTTGTATTTTCCGGCGAATTCTACGGAGCGGATTTGTAAAACTTTTGAACCGAGGCTGGCCAGTTCGATCATTTCTTCAAAAGTAACCGTATCCATGCGGCGCGCTTCGGGTACGACGCGCGGGTCGGTGGTGTAAACGCCGTCCACGTCAGTGTAAATTTGGCATTCGTCGGCTTTGAGGGCTGCGGCGATGGCAACGGCGGAGGTGTCAGAACCACCACGGCCAAGAGTTGAGATATTACCTTCGCTGCTGATGCCTTGGAAACCGGCTACGATAACGACTTTTCCGGCGGCCAAATCGGCACGCATTTTCTCGTCGTCGATGTTTTCGATGCGGGCTTTGGTGTGGGAAGTGTCGGTTTGGAGTGCGACTTGCCAGCCGGTGTAGCTCTTGGCGTCAACGCCGATGTCTTTCAGAGCCATGGCCAGCAGGCCGATGGTCACTTGTTCGCCGGTAGTGAGAACGACGTCGAGTTCGCGCGGATCGGGATGTTCTTGCATTTCGTGCGCCAGTGCGACCAGTCGGTTGGTTTCTCCGCTCATGGCGGATACGACGACTACGATGTCGTGTCCTTCGGCGCGGGCTTTGGCGACACGTTTGGCTACGTTTTTGATGCGTTCGGGCGAGCCTACTGATGTGCCGCCGTATTTATGTACGATTAACGCCATGTTTCGTGCTTTCTTGTGGGGGTTGTCGGGCAGCTTGGTTTGCTGGAAAAAGGGTTATTATTACTATTTTTTACATGGAATTCAAGGATAGAACGCGCTTTTTTGAGTAAATACGCATAAAGGGGTTGGGTTAAAAAAGGCCGTCTGAAAGTTTTCAGACGGCCTTGTTGATTATCGGGCCAAAAGGGCGGCCTGCTGGTGTTGGACTAATTCGGCAATGCCTTTGTGCGCGAGGGCAATGAGTTTGCCCAATTCTTCGATGCTGAACGGTGCGCCTTCGGCTGTGCCTTGGATTTCGATGATTTTGCCAGATGCGGTCATGATGATGTTAACGTCGCTGTCGCAGCCTGAATCTTCGGGATAGTCCAAGTCCAAAAGCGGTACACCGCCCACCACGCCGGCGGAAACGGCGGCAACGGCTTCACGGATGGGGTTTTCGCTGATAAGGCCGTCTGAAAGGAGTTTGTCTACGGCGATTTGCAGGGCAACGTAGGCACCGGTAATGGAAGCGGTACGCGTGCCGCCGTCGGCTTGGATGACGTCGCAGTCAATCAGGATTTGGCGTTCGCCTAGTTTTTCCATATCGACGACGGCGCGCAGCGAGCGGCCGATCAGGCGTTGGATTTCTTGTGTGCGGCCGGACTGTTTGCCTGCGGCGGCTTCACGGCGCATACGGGAGGCAGTGGAAGCCGGCAACATGCCGTATTCGGCCGTTACCCAGCCTTGTTCTTTACCGCGCAGAAAAGGGGGAACGTTTTCGTCGATGGAGGCCGTGCAAATCACTTTGGTGTTGCCGCACTCGATAAGGCAGGAACCATCGGCATGTGGCAGGAAATTGGGGGTGATTTTAATGTTGCGCAGGCTGTCGGCGGCGCGGCCGGTGCGGGTGTAGTCGCTCATGATGGTCCTTTGGGGAGAATAAAAAACAGGTTGCCTTGAATTATAGAGGAATTTGGCACCAAAGGCCGTCTGAAAATCGTCGGTCGGGTGTGTTATAGTGTCCATACTTTCACTCGTATTTGGAAACGGAGTAAAACCATGGCTACAAGACGAACTATTCAAATCCACAGCATGACCGGCTTTGCCAATGCCGCAGGCGAATGCGGCGGCAAGCGGATTAATTTGGAAATCCGCGCGGTCAACCATCGTTATTTGGATGTCCAATTCCGTATGCCGGAAGAGTTGCGCTATTTGGAAGGCGCGTTGCGCGAGCAGATTGCCGCGGCCGTGGCGCGCGGTAAATTGGAATGCCGTGTTCAGCTGCAAGATGCGGCTTCGGGCGGTCAGACTTTGGAAGTCAATCAGGATTTAGTCGCACAACTGGCGCATTTGAACAAAGAATGGCGTAAGGAACACAATTTCGGCAAGCTGAGCGTGGCCGACGTTTTGCGTTTCCCCGGCGTTTTGGCAGGGCAGGGCGAAGACTCCGAAGCCTTGGCGAAAGGTGTTAAAGATTTATTGACCGGCGCGTTGAAAGAGTTTACCGCCGCCCGCAAACGCGAAGGCAAAAAACTGGGCGAACATTTGCTGCAACGTCTGGACGGCATGGAAGAGATTGTGGACGCTTTGAACGAACTGTTCCCAAGCCTTTTGCAGGCGCATATGGACAAAGTCAAAACCCGTTTGGCAGAAGCCGTCGGCAACATCGACAACGACCGCTTGCAACAGGAATTTGCTTTGTTTATTCAAAAATCCGATGTGGATGAGGAATTCAGCCGTTTGCGTACCCATATCGCCGAAGTGCGCCGCATTGTTACCGAAGGTAAGGGCAGCGCAGGTAAACGTTTGGACTTCTTGATGCAAGAGTTGAATCGTGAAGCCAATACCTTGGGCAGCAAAGCCATCGCCGCCGAATGTACGCAAGCGTCGGTAGAACTGAAAGTCTTGATCGAGCAAATGCGCGAACAGGTTCAAAATATCGAATAAATCGATGATTAACGGATAGGATAAGGCCGTCTGAAAAGGTTTCAGACGGCCTTTGTGTTGATATTAGGTGGAATTAGTGCGGTTTATCTTTAAACATTATTGGATGGCGGATTTCCTGTTGCGTTACTGTAATTGCGCATAAGAGTTAATATGTGTTAAATTATGGCAATTATTGTCATGATAAAAACATACAAAGGAGTAAAAACATGAACTTTCTGACCACAGTCAGTCGGAAATGACTCGCTTCACCGCCCTGATCATCGTCCTTGCCTCCATCATCGCCTTTATCGAACCTACTACGTTTTCATGGGTAAAAGGCGATACGCAAGTCGTCGTACTCGGCATCATCATGCTCGGCATGGGCATGACTTTGGGTAAGGAAGATTATCAAATTCTGGCGCAACGTCCGCTCGATATTTTTATCGGCGCAATCGCCCAATACACGATTATGCCCCTGCTCGCCATCGGTATTGCCAAAGCCTTCAATCTTTCGCCCGGATTGACGCTGGGTTTGGTTTTGGTCGGTACCTGTCCGGGTGGCGTTTCGTCCAATATCATGAGTTTTTTGGCTAAAGGCGATGTTGCTTTTTCGGTTGGCATGACCACGGTTTCCACCGTCCTCGCGCCTGTGATGACGCCGCTGTGGATGACTTATTTGGTCGGACAAACCGTCGAAATGGACGGCTGGGGTATGTTCAAGTTTATGTTGCTTGTTACCCTGCTGCCTGTCGTTATCGGCTCTGCCGCCAATATCTTGCTGCATAAAAAACATTAGTTTGAAGACGTACGCGCGATTATGCCTGCCGTTGCCGTTGTCGCGTTTGCCTGCATTGTCGGCGGCGTTGCTGCCGTTCACGGACACCGCTTTGCTGAATCCGCTTTCGTGATGGTACTCGCCATCGCTGCCCACAACATCGGCGGCTACATCCTCGGCTATTACAGTGGTGCGCTGACCGGCATGAACACCGCCAAAAAACGCACCCTTGCCATCGAAGTCGGCGTACAAAATGCCGGACTTGCCACCGGTTTGAGTGCTAAATTCTTCCCCGGTAATGCCGAGTCTGCCGTTGCCGCCGCCGTTGCCTGCGTTTGGCACTCTGTATCGGGAACGGTTTTGGGCAACTTGTTTGCATGGTGGGACAAGCGTAAGCAATAAGCTGTAAACATTGCCAAATAACAAAAGGCCGTCTGAACGTATGGTTTTCAGACGGCCTTGTAGGTTGTCAGGACGGGCAAACACGCGCAAAATCGCTTTGCTTTTTAGAGATGGACATTATGCTTGCAGATTCGTTTTTTTATTATCTGGTATTGGTTGGCTTCGCCGCCGGGCTGATGGATGCGGTCGTTGGCGGCGGTGGGTTGTTGCAGATTCCCGGATTGTTCAACCTATTGCCAAACGCTACGCCTGTGGCCTCGGTGATGGGTGTCAATAAATTTGCTTCCTGTTGTGGCACATTGACCGCGACGGGGCAATACCTGCGCCGAATCCCTGTGCCGTGGAAAATGCTGCTGCCTGCCGCGGCATTGGCATTTGCCGCTTCATATTTGGGCTCGAAAACGGTGGTGTATTTCCCCGTGCAATACATGAAACCGGCAATGTTGGTCATCATGATTGCCATGTGTCTGTACACTTTTTTGAAAAAAGACTTGGGACAGACGGTGCGCACTGAAAAGCTGACGCGCCGCGAAACCTTGTGGGGCTTATTTTTCGGCGCGTTAATCGGTTTTTACGACGGCGTGTTCGGGCCGGGGACGGGCAGCCTGCTGGCTTTTGTGTTCGTCCGCTTTTACGGCTATGATTTTCTGGCGGCCAACGCTTCGGCAAAGGTCATCAATTGGACGATTAAGAATGGAATGTTATTACGGTAAATGATTTGAGACGTTCTAACAACTGGAAAAAACGATTCATGAGTACATTCATTATTACAACCATGAGCGCATTCAGGGGAAACTAAAAGGACTGAGCTCTGTGAATTACAGAACTCAGTCCTTGAACTAAATCAGTCTAACTTTTGGGGTCAGATCATTTTACGGAGCTTTTTTTGTTGTGTGCTTTAAGCCATTTTTGCATTTGTTCAATTTCCGCTTGTTGTGCGTTAATAATATCCTCAGCAAGCTTACGCATCTCAGGATTTTTTCCGTATTTTAATTCAACTTCCGCCATTTTTACTGCGCCAATATGGTGTGGCAACATACCTGCTGCAAAAGCAACATCAGGATCTTTATATTGCGCAGCTGCCATCATGTCTTGATTCATTTGATTCATACCTTGCATTAATTCTTGTTGCATTGCAGAACCTGTCGACATTGGCATATTCATGTGTGCTTGATGCGGTTGTTCATTAGCTTGGGCATAATTTGAAATTGCAACAGCGCTAAGTGTGATAAAAGTCATAAGTTTTTTCATGTTTTTCGCCTATGTGATAACTGAAGGAGCACAAATTATAAACTTTGACCTAAGGTTAAAGTCAACATTTATTCCGAAAATGTTTGGTGAGGTGCTAAAAGCTAAAATAAGACAATATTTGAGCTGCGTTACGGATTTATGTTGCTGCTGTGCCTGACCATTGGGAAGTTTGCTTGGGATTTATTGGGTTGATATCGAATGAAAAAAAGGCCGTCTGAAAGTTTCAGACGGCCTTTGCGTTTTACAGTTTAACCGAATGTTCGCGTGTTTCGTGGAACACGATATCCGGCCAGCGTTCTTGTGTCAGATTCAGGTTGACGCGGTTAGGCGCGAGGTAGGCGAGGTTGCCGCCAGCGTCTATCGAAAGGTTGCCTGCGTTGGCTTTTTCAAATTCCGCCAGTTTTTTCTTGTCTTCGCACGATACCCAGCGCGCCGACCAGATGGATGCGCTGTCGAACACGGCTTCTACGCCGTATTCGTTGGCCAGCCGCGAGGTAACGACTTCAAACTGCAACACGCCGACCGCGCCCAAAATCAAATCCGCGCCGCTCATTGGTTTGAAAACCTGTACCGCGCCTTCTTCGCCAAGTTGTTGCAAACCTTTTTGCAGTTGCTTGATTTTCAGTGGGTTTTTGATGCGTACGCTGCGGAACAGTTCCGGTGCGAAGAATGGGATGCCGGTAAATGCCAGTTGTTCGCCTTCGGAGAAGCTGTCGCCGATTTGGATGTTGCCGTGGTTCGGGATGCCGATGATGTCGCCGGCGTAGGCTTCTTCCACCAGCTCGCGGTCGTGCGACATGAAGGTTACCACGCTGGAGGCAGCGATTTCGCGGTTAATACGCAGATGTTTCATCTTCATGCCGCGCTCGAACTTGCCGGAGCAGACGCGCAAGAAGGCGATGCGGTCGCGGTGTTTCGGGTCCATATTAGCTTGGATTTTGAAGATAAATCCGGAGAATTTCGGCTCGTCCGGCTCGACCATGCGTACGGTTGCGTCGCGCGGTTTCGGCGCAGGCGCCCATTCAATCAATGAGTTGAGGATTTCCTGAATACCGAAGTTGTTAATCGCCGAACCGAAGAACACGGGCGTGAGTTCGCCGGCGAGAAATTCGTCGAGATTGAACTCGTTGGAAGCCGCCTGCACCAATTCGATTTCGTCGCGCAACTGCTGGATTTCCAGCGGAAAGCGTTGTTCCAATTCGGGATTATTGATGCCTTTGATGATGTCGAACTCGTGCGGCAGACGTTCGCCGCCGGCTTCAAAGAGATAGATTTCGTCGTTCAGGATGTGGTACACGCCCTTGAAGTTTTTGCCCATGCCGATCGGCCAAGTGACGGGCGCGCAGCGGATTTTTAAAATATTTTCCACTTCGTCCAACAATTCCAAAGAATCGCGCACTTCGCGGTCGTATTTGTTCATGAACGTGACAATCGGCGTGTTGCGCAGGCGGCAGACGTTCAAGAGTTTGATGGTTTGCGCTTCCACGCCTTTTGCCGCGTCGATGACCATCAACGCGCTGTCCACGGCGGTTAAAACGCGGTAGGTGTCTTCGGAGAAGTCTTGGTGTCCCGGCGTGTCCAAGAGGTTGACGGTGTGGTCTTTGTAGTCGAACTGCATCACGCTTGATGCCACGGAAATGCCGCGCTGCTTCTCGATTTCCATCCAGTCGGAGGTGGCGAATTTGCCGGTTTTCTTGCCTTTTACCGTACCCGCGCTCTGAATTGCACCTGAAAACAGCAAGAGCTTTTCGGTCAGCGTGGTTTTACCCGCGTCGGGGTGGGAGATGATGGCAAACGTGCGGCGGCGGCGCACTTGGTCGAGGATTTCTTGGGACATGGTTTTCTTTGCAAAAAGTTTCAGGCCGTTTTTTCGGACGGCCTGAAGGATATGGGTGTTGGAAAACAGGCTAAAATAAGGGCGTGTGCAACACGCCCTGCAATAGATTGAAAGATGCGGAATTGTACAAAAAAATGCTTGATAATTCAATGTTTGCACTAAGACAAAGGCCGTCTGAAAAGTTTCAGACGGCCTTTGTTTATGAATCGATGATTAAATATCCATCGGTTTCCATTCTGCGCCTTTTACCGGCGGCAGCCATGATTGCGTACCGCTGGAGGCAAATCCCCATAAGGTGTCGGGGAGGCCGTAATGGTCGGCACGCGTCGGGTCGAGTTGCGTTTCGATTTCATCTTCGCGGCCTTCACGGATTTGTGTGGCGATGTGCGGATTAATCATCACAGTTTTGCCCAATGCGATAAATTCTGCCCAGCCGGTTTCATAGGCGGCCAAAATTTGGTCGGCGGTAAACAGGTTGCCCACGCCGATAAGCGGCAGTTTGCCGTTGATGCGTTCGTGGATGAACTGCACACGGGTTTGCGCGGTATCGCCGCCGCGACGGATTTTTTTATCAAATTCCCACAGGGAAACGTGCAGATATTGCAGCGGTTTTTGTACCAATGCATCAATCAGTGCGCCGGTTTCAGTCATGGTTAAGCCGTCATCACCCGGCTCTTCGGGGGAGAAGCGGTAGCCGATAATGAAGTCGTCGCGCTGGTGTTTTTCACGGACGGCAACCACGGCATCGATAACGGCCAGCGGGAAGCGCATTCTGTTTTCCAAGCTGCCGCCCCATTGGTCGTTGCGGCGGTTGCTTTGGGCGGAGTAAAACTGTTGAATCAGATAGGCATTGGCACCGTGGATTTCCACGCCGTCAAGACCGGCACGAAGCGCCAAATCGGCGGCTTGCGCATAAGAAGCGATGAGTGCTTCGACTTCTTTTTCGGTCGCTTCGCGCGCGTGTTCGGCTTCGTTGGCGGAAGCGCTGATTTTATCGAGACCGTCCAAAAGGTCATCAATGGCTTTGGAACCGCCGTGATGGATTTGCAAAATTGCTTTTGCGCCTTGTTGTTGTAGGATTTGTGCGGTTTCTTTCAGGCTGTCGAGGCAGTGTTCGCCTGTGGCTTCAGGTTGGCCGTGAAAGGCTTTGCCGTCTTTTTGAACCAAAGTGGCGGCAGTGATAAACAGGCCCATATCGCCTGCGCGGTTGCTGAGGAAGGTACGCTCTTGGTCGCTGATCAAACCGTCGGCTTGTGAGCCGAAATGGGTCATGGGGGCGACGATAAGGCGGTTTTTGATGGTTACGCCGTTATTGAGGGTGTATGTTTGGAAGAGTGGGGCGTATTTTGGATTCATGGAGTTTTACTCTTGATAAGTGAATGGTTGGCATAGAATTGGGCCATTCGGGAATTTATCAAGTAAACAGGCCGTCTGAAAAGTTTCAGACGGCCTGTTTATTCTTTAAACCTTAGGATTAAAGATTAGGGTTAACAATGATTTTTACTGCGGATTCGTTGTTGTGGATCAAGCGCTCGAAGCCTTCGGAAATCAATTCGTCCAGTTTGATGCGTTGGGTGATGAAAGGCTCAAGGTTGATTTTGCCTTCTTCAACCAATTTGATGGTTTCTGCGTGGTCGTTGCAGTAGGCGATGGTGCCGCGCACGTCCAGCTCTTTCATCACAACGCTGTGGACGTTGATGGTGGCGGGGTGGCTCCAGATGGAGACGATAACCAAATTGGCCGTGGGCTTGCACGCTTCAATCAAAGTATCCAGAACTTTGTTCACGCTGGTACATTCGAATGCGACGTCTACGCCTTCGCCGTTGGTCAGTTTTTTCACTTCTTCGACGACATCGACTTCGGACGGGTCGAGGATGTAGTCGGCAACGCCGGATTCGCGGGCTTTGTCTTTACGCGCTTTGCTCAATTCGGTGATGATGACTTTGATGCCTTTGGCTTTCAGTACGGCAGCCAACAGCAAACCGATTGGGCCTGCGCCGCCGACCAAGGCGACGTCGCCTTCTTTCGCGCCACTGCGTACATAAGCATGGTGGCCGACAGACAGAGGCTCAATCAAAGCAGCTTGGTCCAATGGGATTTTGTCGGAAATAGGGTGTACCCAACGGCGTTTGACGGCGATTTTTTCAGACAAGCCGCCACCGCAGCCGCCCAAGCCGATGAAGTTCATGTCTTTGGAGAGGTGGTAGTTGCTGCCTTCGCCGGTCGGTACGTCATCGTGGATGATGTAGGGTTCGACCACGACGTGTTGGCCGACTTTGATGTCGTCCACGCCTTCGCCTACGGCATAAACCACGCCGGAGAACTCGTGACCCATGGTGACTGGCGCAGACTCGCCGGAGATTGGGTGCGGATGGCCGCAAGGCGGAATGAAAATCGGGCCTTCCATGAATTCGTGCAGGTCGGTACCGCAGATACCGCACCACGCAACATTAATGCCGACAGTACCCGGAGCGACGGTTGGCTCTGGAATGTCTTCGATGCGGATGTCGCCTTTGTTGTAAAAACGTGCTGCTTTCATTGTAACGCTCCTTTTTTTAAATGGAGGCCGTCTGAAAAGACGGTCAATTGGGGAAAGGGTAGCAGTGAGGTGTGTGAACTATTTTTATTTGTCCGTTTTATTTTTGTTATTTTACTACTGATAATATGGAAATGGTTTGTCTTTGCTCAAATTAACGTGTGTAAATGAAAAAAAGGCCGGTCGTCTGAAACGGATGATGTGTTTTCAGACGGCCTGGGGTCGATAGTTTAAATGCGTTATTGCGTAGGATTGTTACTTTTACCGCGCTTCAAATGCTTTTGGTAGGCGATGACGTAATCGGCCTTGCTCAAGCCTGCCAATACGCGGATGTGGGCGGCGGCGGATTTGGACAGGGATTCCAAGGTATATCCGCCTTCCAGTACGGAAACGACACGTCCCTGACAGCTTGCCGTTGCTTGGACGATTTTGTGCGTCAGCCAGGCAAAATCGGCTTCATGCAGGTTCAGACGGCCTGTTTCGTCTTGTTTGTGTCCGTCAAAACCGGCTGAAAGCAACACCAACTCGGGACGGAAAGCCGTGAGCTTGGGCAGCCATTGTTCGCGGATGGTCGTGCGGAAGATACGGCTGCCTGTGCCCGGTTTGAGGGGTGTATGCAGCATATTTTTGCTGCCGGCGTATTGTTCCGCCTCCGGGAAGGGGAAGATGTCGGTTTCAAACAGGTTGAAAAACATCACGCGCGGATCGTCTCGGAGAATCTCCGCCGTACCGTCGCCGAAATGGGCGTCGAAATCAATGACGGCGATGCGTTGCAGACGGTATTGGGCAATGGCGTGCATTACACCGGCGGCGGTGTTGTTGACGAGGCAGAATCCGCTGGCGCTGTTACTGTGGGCATGGTGGCCGGGTGGGCGGATGGCGCAAAAAGCATGCCAAGCCTTTTTGTTCATCACCATATCGACTGCTTTGACAACGGCTCCGGCTGCAAAGCGGGCGGCTTGGAGGGAGTCGTGGCTGATGACCGTATCGTCATCGATGCGGTGGATTTTGCCGGGAAGCGGCTGGGCGGCTTCCAATTCGTGCAGATAATTGCGCGAGTGGACCAATGCCAGTTGCGCATCTTTGATTTCGGGTGCTTCAGCGGTTTGCAGATGACGCCAAATGCCTTCCTTTTTTAAGGCGGCTTGAATGGCGCTGATGCGTTCGGGCTTGTCGGGGTGGTTGGTGCCCGGCTGGTGCTGCAGAAATATAGGATGGGAAATCCATACGGTGCGGGCATTTTTGCCAAGTAATCGACGCAGTAGGGTACGCACGCGCCAAATGATTTTTTTAAGCATGGAAAGTGTGTCTCGAACGAGTCGCACGGACTGCTAAATATGGTTAATAAATACGGAAATGCTTGGAAATTTTTCAGACGGCCTTTAGAATAGCTCAATTTTACAGTCCGACCAACTGCGTTTTGGGCTGTATGCAGTTTTTTACTTTATCTTAAAACTTAAAAGAACGGATATATTATGAATCAAGCTGTGGCTCAATTTGCCCCTTTACTGCTGATTATGGTGGTGTTTTACTTCCTGATTATGCGTCCTCAACAAAAGAAATTCAAAGCACACCAAGCTATGCTGGCTGCTTTGAAAGTAGGCGATAAAGTCGTTTTGGCTGCAGGGTTCAAAGGCCGTGTGACCAAAGTCGGCGAGCAATTCTACACTGTCGACATCGGCCAAGGTGCGAGAATCGAAGTGGAAGTAGAACGCAACGCGATTGCCGCG
This sequence comes from Neisseria sp. P0001.S005, assembly GCF_051963715.1. NCBI lineage: Bacteria > Pseudomonadati > Pseudomonadota > Betaproteobacteria > Neisseriales > Neisseriaceae > Neisseria > Neisseria sp. P0001.S005. Next base: position 18,876 of record NZ_JBQCTZ010000031.1, read on the forward strand.
AAAGCCGAATAATCCGTTTTTTTGCGAAAAGCCGCCTCATTTTCCGAGTGCGGCTGTTTGCCTTTATAAATAAAGCAAAGGTTTACCATGAACCGTTATCCTTTATGGAAATACCTGCTGATTGCGTTCACGATTGTGGTTGCGGCTGTTTACTCGTTGCCCAACCTTTTCGGTGAAACGCCTGCCGTACAGGTATCGACCAACCGACAAGCCATCGTTATCAATGAGCAAACCCAGTCGAAAGTGTCTTCTGCGTTGCAAAGCGCAGGTATTCAGACTGACGGTATGTTCATTGTCGATAACTCGCTGAAAGTGCGTTTTAAAGATACTGAAACGCAATTGAAAGCGCGTGATGTCATCGAAAACACTTTGGGCGAAGGCTATATTACCGCGCTCAATCTTTTGGCGGACAGTCCTGAGTGGATGGAGAAAATTAAAGCCAATCCGATGTTCTTGGGTCTGGACTTGCGTGGTGGTGTGCATTTCACCATGCAGGTGGACATGAAAGCCGCGATGCAGAAAACGTTTGAACGTTACGCCGGCGACATCCGCCGCGAATTGCGTCGCGAAAAAATCCGTACCGGTACGGTGCATCAGGCTGAAAACGGTCTGACCGTACCTCTGCAAGATGCCGCCGATGTACAAAAGGCCTTGCCTCAGTTGCAAAAAATGTTCCCTGAAGCCACTTTAGTTGCAGACGGTAACAATATCGTGCTGACTCTGTCTGAAGAGGCGATTAATAAAGTACGCTCTGATGCGGTTAAGCAAAACATCAACACTTTGCACAACCGTGTGAATGAATTGGGTGTGGCAGAACCGGTTATCCAACAATCCGGTCTTGACCGCATTGTTGTACAGCTGCCGGGTGTACAAGATACTGCCAAAGCAAAAGACATTATCGGTCGTACTGCGACTTTGGAAGTACGCATGGTGGAAGACGATCCGATTAAACTGCAAGAAGCCTTAAACGGTAATGTACCGACTGGTTATGAGTTACTGTCAAGCGGTGGCGATCATCCGGAAACTATTTTGGTCAACAAACAAGTTGAACTGACCGGCGACAACATCAACGACGCGCAACCTAGCTTTGACCAAATGGGCGCTCCTGCTGTGAGCCTGAGCTTGGACAGCGCAGGTGGCAGCATTTTTGGCGAATTGACTTCGGCCAATGTGGGTAAACGTATGGCTATGGTGTTGATCGACCAAGGTAAATCCGAAGTTGTGACTGCGCCTGTCATCCGCTCCGCCATTACCGGTGGCCGTGTGGAAATTTCCGGTAGCATGACAACTGCCGAAGCCAACGATACTTCATTGTTGCTGCGTGCCGGTTCGCTGGCTGCGCCTATGCAGATTGTCGAAGAACGTACCATCGGCCCGTCTTTGGGTAAGGAAAACATTGAAAAAGGTTTCAATTCTACCTTGTGGGGCTTTGCCGCCGTTGCCGCATTTATGGTGGTTTACTACCGCCTGATGGGTTTCTTCTCTACCATCGCTTTGAGTACCAATATCTTGTTCTTGGTAGGTATTTTGTCTGCCATGCAGGCAACGCTGACCCTGCCGGGTATTGCTGCGTTGGCATTGACATTGGGTATGGCGATTGACTCCAACGTATTGATTAACGAACGTATCCGTGAAGAATTACGCGCAGGTATACCACCTCAACAGGCCATCAACCTCGGTTTCCAACATGCTTGGGCAACCATTGTCGACTCTAACTTGACCTCTCTGATTGCCGGTATTGCTTTGTTGGTATTTGGTTCCGGCCCTGTACGTGGTTTTGCTGTTGTGCACTGTATCGGTATTCTGACCTCGATGTATTCGTCTGTGGTCGTGTTCCGTGCTTTGGTTAACCTGTGGTACGGCCGCCGTCGCAAATTGCGGAATATTTCCATTGGTGCGGTATGGAAGCCGAAAGCTGAAATGGCAGAAGGCAAGGAGTAAAACATGGAATTATTTAAAATCAAACGCGATATTCCGTTTATGAGCTACGGCAAACTGACGACCTTTATTTCGTTGGTTACGTTTATCGCCGCCGTGTTCTTTTTGGTAACCAAAGGACTGAATTTCTCCGTCGAATTTACCGGCGGTACAGTAATGGAAGTCCAATATCAGCAGGGCGTGGATGTGAATAAAACGCGCGAACGCCTCGATACGCTGAAAATGGGTGATGTACAGGTTCAGGCATTGGGTACGAACAAACACATCATGATCCGCCTGCCGAACAAAGAAGGCGTAACGTCAGCCCAGTTGTCCAACCAAGTGATGGATTTGCTGAAAAAAGACAATCCTGACGTTACCTTGCGCCAAGTCGAATTTATCGGCCCTCAGGTTGGTGAAGAATTGGTTACCAATGGTTTGATGGCATTGGGCTTCGTGGTGGCAGGTATCATTATTTACTTGTCCATGCGTTTTGAGTGGCGTTTTGCAGTATCCGCGATTATTGCGAATATGCACGATATCGTGATTATTCTCGGCTGTTTCGCCTTCTTCCAATGGGAATTCTCACTGACTGTCTTGGCAGGTATTTTGGCAGTTTTGGGTTACTCCGTGAACGAATCCGTGGTTGTGTTTGACCGTATTCGTGAAAACTTCCGTAAGCCGCATATGCGCGGCCACACCGTGCCGGAAGTCATCGACAACGCGATTACCGCAACCATGAGCCGTACCATCATTACCCACGGTTCGACCGAGGCAATGGTTGTTTCTATGCTGGTGTTCGGCGGTGCAGCCTTGCACGGTTTCTCTATGGCGCTGACCATCGGTATCGTGTTCGGTATTTACTCTTCCGTATTGGTTGCCAGCCCGCTCTTGCTGATGTTTGGCTTGAGCCGTGAGAACATTGCCAAAGAAGTGAAGAAAAAAGAAGAAGTTGTAGTCTAAACACTGCAATAATTCGATAAAGGCCGTCTGAAAATTGTTTGAATCAGTTTTCAGACGGCCTTTTGTATTTAAATTTCAGAATATTTTGTTTTAATGAAATAGAAAGGGATAAATGTGAAAGAAAAAGAAAAAAATAGGAACAATATAATTTTGTGATGAATCAAGTTTATTGTCTGATATGCCCTTAATTGCTTGTCAGTCCCAATATTTTAAAACATAATACTTTTGCCCCCGATGCTGGAGTTTTACTACAAGTACATGATTTGCAAAAAATCTGTTGGGCGTGCAGACCCTGCCAATCAACCTCAAAAAAGGAAGGCCAAGAATGAAAGTAACCAGTTTCGGCGAAGTGCTGTGGGACGATTTTCCAAACGGAAAGGTATTGGGTGGTGCACCCCTGAATGTTACCGTTCGTTTGCAGTCTTTGGGTATCGATACTGCCATCATCAGCCGTCGTGGCGATGATGCCGATGGCGAAGAATTGCTACGCCAGATTCAAAGCAAAAACGTCAATACTGATTATTTGCAGGTTTGTCATGAATGTTCGACCAGCTTGGTGAAAGTACATTTGGATAAGTGTGGCAGCGCGTCTTATGAGATTGTCTATCCTTGCGCGTGGGACAGGATTGCGGTTGATGATGCGGCAATCAAACGTGTGGCAGAATCCGATGCTTTCGTTTTTGGCAGCTTGGCAACCCGTGATGAAGTTTCGCGTAAAAGCTTGGCTGTTTTGCTGAAAGAAGCCAAATTCAAAATTTTTGACGTTAATCTGCGCAAGCCCCATTATGATCTTGACCGCTTGTTGGAGACCATGAAACAGTCCGATATGGTCAAACTCAATGATGATGAGTTGTATGAATTGGCTGCGGCCTATGGCTCTCCTTATCACAGTATCGAGCAAAATATCGGCTACCTCGTTGAGCTGACCGGCGTCAAAATCCTTTGCGTGACTTTAGGCAGCCATGGCGCGGTTTTGTATAAGGACGGCGAGTTATACCGTCATTGCGGTTTCCGCGTCAAAGTGGTGGATACCGTTGGCTCCGGCGACAGCTTCCTTGGCGGCTTGACTTACAAACTGCTGAACAATGCGCCTCCTCAAGAAGCCATTGCTTTTGCTTGTGCGTTGGGTGCATTGGTGGCTTCACGCCATGGCGCGACGGCGGATATTTCTTTGGAAGAAATTGAAGCGTTTATGTATCCGGCTTGATGCTTCGATAATAGATATAAAAAGGCCGTCTAAACAACCATTAAATCAGGTTTTCAGACGGCCTTAGTGTTTTCAGGCTTTACCAATAAGTTGTAAAACATTCCAAGTTGGTATTTTTCGGGCCGCCGCCTTCTTCTGTCGGCGAACCAATCATCATCAGACCGATGATTTTGTTTTTGTCGGCACACTCAAATGCTTCGCGCAACAATGGGCTGTTGACCCACATGCCCGTAATCCAAACGTTGTCGAAGCCTTGAGCAGAAGCAGCCAGTTGTAAAGCATAGGCGGCGCAGCCGGCAGTCAGCATTTGCTCCCATTCAGGTTTGGGTTTTGCCACTTCACGGTTTGGCGTAAATGTAACGCCGATAATCATAGGCGCCATGTTGCCGAAGCGTTCGGCTTTTTTCATGGTATCATCGCCGAAGTTGAGTTCGGTAACGGTATTGCTCAACAGCTCGCGGAAACGTTGTAAGCCGACTTCGCTTTGAATCACAGTAAAGCGGTAAGGGCGCATATTGCCGTGATCAGGAACTTGTGTTGCCGCTTGCAGCATTTGTTCCAGTTGCTCGGCATTGGGTGCCGGAGCAGTCAGTTTTTTGGAAGAGCGACGCGTGGTGAGGAGATTTAAGGCATCCATTTTTATTCTTTCTTGTGAATTCGAATGAGAATAATTATATAGCAGAACGATAAATAAATCAGCAAAGGACTAAGGCCGTCTGAATTAAGGTTTCAGACGGCCTTTGAGTTTTACAGGATACCGTTGTTTTGTGTATTTTCAGTAATCAGTGCTTTGTTGATTTCGTCGGCGGTGTAGCTCTTACCGTTTTCGAATACAAAGCTGTCGACATTATTGTTGGCAATGTCATGGATGGTCAGGGTGTCGCCTGTATCTTTGATGGTTAAGACCCAATCATCGCCGGTTTTCAACTGTAAACCGTATCATCTCTGCCATTTGGGTTTTCAATGATTTTATCGTCGCTGCGGGTTACATAATAAACGTCATCTCCCGATGTGCCTGTTGTTGCTTGTGCAAGGGGAGATGGCTGCAATTGCTCTAAATGTCGTAATTCAAATTGCGCATTGCTTTTTTGATTGTCATGATATTTTCTTTAGATATTGATGAGAGTAACAAGGAAGTAAACGTATCCGGCATATGGCCGGTATTGCTTAATTTGTATTGTGTTTAGGCTGTATATACTAGTGCCGAAATTTGATAAAAACAACAGAAACGTTAAGATATGACAATATATAGAGAGCCTTATCAGGCTTAGTTTGCCGTCTATTCTTTTGACAAATGGCTTTGCCTTGTGCGGCTGTTTTGTTTCTTATATACCACACATTAATTTCCATAGTTTCAAACTATGAATGGTTGTAAAAAGGCCGTCTGAAAAAAAGAAGCAGGTTTCGCATTGCAAAACCTGCTTCTGATTTTTCAGACGGCCTGTCTGATTACAGAGTACGGGCAACTTCGACGATATCGAAACATTCGAGTTGGTCGCCTTCCATAATCTCGTTGTAGCCTTTGAGCATCAGACCACACTCGAAGCCCATGCGGACTTCTTTGACGTCGTCTTTGTAGCGTTTCAAAGAAGACAGCTCGCCGGTATGGATAACTACATTGTTGCGGATGAGGCGGACATGGGAATCGCGTTTGACCACACCGTCGGTAACCATACAGCCTGCAATATTGCCGACTTTGGAAACGGAGATAACCTGACGGATTTCGACCGTACCGGTTACTTGCTCTTTCTCTTCCGGAGAGAGCATACCGCTCATGGCGGCTTTCACGTCGTCGATGGCATCGTAAATGATGTTGTAGTAACGGATTTCCACGTTTTCATTCTCAGCCAGTTTGCGTGCGGAAGCATCTGCACGGACGTTAAAGCCGATGATGAATGCGCCGGAAGCGATGGCCAAGTTGACATCAGATTCGGTAATACCGCCAACACCGCTGTGCAACACGTTCACTTTCACTTCGTCGGTGGACAGTTTTTTTAGGCTGCCAGCCAAAGCTTCGTAAGAACCTTGTACGTCTGCTTTGATGATGACGGACAAGGATTGGGCTTGGTTTTCGCCCATGTTGTTGAACATGTTTTCCAGTTTCGCGGCCTGTTGTTTGGCCAAGCGCACGTCGCGGTATTTGCCTTGACGGAAGAGGGCGATTTCGCGCGCTTTTTTCTCGTCGGCCAATACCATTGCATCTTCGCCTGCGTTCGGTACGTCGGACAAGCCGAGGATTTCGACAGGGATAGACGGGCCGGCTTCATTGATGGCTTTGCCGTTTTCGTCAACCATTGCACGGATTTTACCGAATGCAGTACCGGCCAGCAGCATATCGCCTTTTTTCAGCGTACCGCTTTGAACCAGCAATGTGGCAACCGCGCCGCGGCCTTTGTCCAAACGTGCCTCAACGATAATGCCTTTGGCAGGTGCATCGACTGGGGCAGTCAGTTCCAAAACTTCGGCTTCGAGCAAGACAGCTTCGAGCAATGCATCGATGTTCAGGCCTTTTTTAGCGGAAACGTCGATGAACTGTACATCACCGCCCCATTCGTCAGGCACGACTTCGTGCGCAGTCAGCTCTTGGCGGATACGCTCGGGATTGGCCGCCTCTTTATCGATTTTGTTTACCGCTACCACCATAGGCACGCCCGCGGCTTTAGCGTGGGCAATCGCCTCGATGGTTTGAGGCATTACGCCGTCGTCGGCTGCTACCACAAGAATCACGATATCGGTTGCTTTCGCACCGCGCGCACGCATGGCGGTAAATGCTTCGTGACCCGGAGTATCCAAGAAGGTAATCACGCCGCGTGGGGTTTCAACGTGGTATGCACCGATGTGTTGGGTAATGCCGCCCGCTTCGCCTTGTACCACTTTGGCACGGCGGATGTAGTCCAGCAGGGAGGTTTTACCGTGGTCAACGTGACCCATCACGGTAACAACCGGAGGACGCGGCAATGCTTCGGCTTCTACTGCTTCAACGCCTTCATCCAAGAATGCTTCAGGGTCGTCGGCGGCGGCAGGTTTACCGATGTGGCCGAGTTCTTCCACCACAATCAGGGCAGTGTCTTGGTCGATAGATTGGTTGATGGTTACCATCATGCCCATTTTCATCAGGGCTTTAACCACTTCGACGCCTTTAACGGCCATTTTGTGTGCCAAGTCGGCAACGGTAATGGTTTCAGGCACCAAAACTTCGTGTACGACAGGTTCGGTCGGCGCTTGGAAGGCGTGTTGGTTTGGCTCAAGTTTGAGTTTTTTGCCTTTTTTGCCGCCGCGTACGCGCTCGTCGTCGCCATTGCGAGCATTGTTGCGGTCGCGACCGCCTTTGCCGCCTTTGCCTTTAGCATTGCGACCTTGAGTGTCTTCATCACGCTCACGACGGTCTTCTTTTTTACCGCGTGCGTTGTGTTCGGATTTGCCTTCGCCGGATGCTGCTTTGGCTTTCTCGGCAGGTTTATTGCGTTCGCCTGATTTGGCTTCTTTAGTAGGTTTTGAGTCTTTCTCGGCCTGTTGTTTTATAGCTTCTCGGCGTGCTTGACGCTCTTGTTTTTCTTTTAACAAGGCTTCTTGATGCGCACGCAGGGCGGCGGCACGACGGGCTTCTTCATCGCGTTGAGCCTGTTCTTCCACGCTGACGACAGGTTGCGGTGCGGCAGGAGCGGCAGGTTTGGCGGTCTTTTTCGCTTCTTTGCCTTTGCTGCCTTTGTCTTGTTTGGCTTTGGCAGGTTTTTTGGCATCGGCTGGTTTTTCGGCTTCAACGGATTTTTCAGACGGCTTATTGTCTGCTTTAGACTCAACTTTTACTTCAGCCTTAGCTTCTACGGCTTCAACTGGTTTGGCTTCTTCTTTTTTGGCTTCGGCAGGTTTGCCTTCCGCTTTTGGTGTGGCTTTGGCTGCTTTCAGCCTGGCTGCTTCGGCCTCTGCTTTGGCACGGGCTTCGGCCTTTGCGGCAGCTTCTGCTTCAGCTTTGGCTTTTTCTTCGGCAGCTTGAGCGGCTGCTTTCTCTGCTTCGGCTTTTTGGTTTTCCGCTGCTACTTTGGCTTTGGCTTCCGCTGCCAATTCTTCGGAAGAAGGAATGGTAACGGCACGGCTGCGGCGGCGTGTTTCCACTTTTACGCCGTCAACGGTGCTGACTTCGGTTTTTTTGCGGCGGATGCTGATGGTGCCGCTGTTGCTGCCGTTTTTCTTTTGCAGGTAAGCAGTCAACAGTTGTTTGTCGTCAGTGGTTATGCTGTCATTGCCGCTGTTTTTGTTGACCCCGGCTTCTTTCAATTGTTTAAGCAAATCATCGACGGGGCGGTTTAGTTCGGCGGCAAATTGCGCTACGGTTGTATTACTCATTCAGTACCCCCTTAGTTATTTTCTTCAGTAAACCAGTGTTCGCGTGCAGCCAAAATCACTTTTTTGGCTTCTTCTTCGTCAACACCGGTAATTTCGACCAATTCGTCAACAGACAATTCGGCCAGATCATCGCGTTGGGTAACGCCGGCTTCGGCCAGTTTGCGCAACATATCGGAATCTACGCCTTCCAAATTGCGCATGTCTTCAGACACTTCACCCAGTTTTTCTTCTGCGGCGATGGTAATGGTCAGGATCGCATCGCGTGCGCGATTGCGCAGGGTTTCAACGATTTCTTCGTCAAAACCGTCAATCGAGAGCAATTCCGCCGCTGGAACGTAAGCAACTTCTTCCAAAGTGGCAAAACCTTCTTCCACCAAGATATCGGCGGTTTCGTCGTCGATGTTCAAGTGGGTGGTGAAGAGGTTGCGGATAACGGCATCTTCGGCGGCATTGCGCTCGTCTGCTTCTTCAACGGTCATGATGTTCAGCTGCCAGCCGGTCAGGATGGAAGCCAGACGGACGTTTTGACCACCACGGCCGATGGCCAGCGCCAGTTGGTTTTCATCAACGATTACGTCAACAGCGTGTTTGTCTTCGTCAATTACGATGCGGCTTACTTCGGCAGGAGACAGCGCATTCATCACGAATTGGGCAGGCTCAGGAGACCACAATACGATGTCGATGCGTTCGCCGGACAATTCGTTGCTCACGGCGTTAACACGGGAACCGCG